>JAGREZ010000482.1:1094-2344 GCA_020446285.1 Geminicoccaceae bacterium | reverse complement strand
CCCCGAAAGGACGGACGCGGGGTCGTCAGTCCGGCCAGACGGGCTTGCGCTTTTCCATGAAGGCGCGAAGCCCCTCCTCGAAATCGTCGCCCAGCGCATTCTGCACGATCACCTCGGTGGTCACCGCATAGGCGTCTTCCATGCCCATCTCGAGCTGTTCGTAAAAGGCACGCTTGCCAAGGGCGAGGACTGCGCGCGGTTTCTCCATCAACCGTGCGGCGAGACCGCCCACCGCTTCGTCCAGATCGGTCCTGTCGACCACCTCGTTCACCAGTCCGTGTGCAAGGGCCCGGTCGGCGCCGATGAAATCGCCGGTGAGCAGCATCTCCATTGCGAGCTTGCGCCCGACATTGCGCGACAACGCGACCATCGGCGTCGAACAGAAGAGGCCATATTTGACGCCCGAGGTGGCGAAACGGCTCTCCCGCGAGCAGATCGCGAGATCGCAGGCAGCCACGAGTTGACAGCCGGCAGCCGTGGCGATCCCGTCGACACGCGCGATCACCGGCTGCGGAAGACGCGCGAGCTTCATCATCAGCCGCGAGCAATGGGTGAACAGGGTGCGGACCGGCTCGAATGCGAGATCGGCACCCATTTCCTTGAGATCGTGCCCGGCGCAGAATGCCTTGCCCTTACCGGTGAGAACGACGACGCGCGCCTTCGGATCGTTGGCTATGCCGTCGAGCTCTTCCTCGAGCCGGGTCAGCACCGCGAGCGAAAGACTGTTGAACGCGTCGGGCCGGTTGAGTGCAAGTGTCACCACCCCCCGGCTGTGTTCGACCAGAAGGAGCCTTTCGTCAGACATGTTCATACCTCTTTATGCCCCTGACTTCTTTGAAGATCGCACCACTTGTGGATTGTTTAAGAAGGATCAAAGCTGCATGAAGGGCGTATCGCTTCCCTTCATGTGATACAAGCTGCCCGAGAAGTTGCTGCCCGATGTCATTCCGGGGATGAGGGTCCATTTCCGCTTTAGGCGGCAAGGGCAGGTGAGCCGCAGGCCCCTGCTTTCGCCGGACAGAATGTGAGGAACGAACCGTGCAGATATTCCGTCGGCGTGTCAAAGGTGCTCCCCGGATCATTGTCGTGGGAAACCTCAAGGGCGGCACCGGCAAGTCGACCATTGCCGTCAATACCGCGTCGGCACTGGCCGATGAGGGCCACCGGACCGTCATCATCGACACCGATCCGCAGAAAAGCGCCACGCTCTGGTCGAGCGGGTCGCTGCTTCCCGCGGCCGTGGCGGAGTT
>JAGREZ010000482.1:0-982 GCA_020446285.1 Geminicoccaceae bacterium | reverse complement strand
GCATTCCTCGTCGCCGATGTGATTCTCATTCCGAGTTCCACCTCCGAGGTGGATGTGCAGGCAACCAAGCGGACGCTTCGCTATGTCGGGCAGACCCGGCGCGAGCGGGCGGCAGCGCCGCCCAAGGTCCTGATCGTTCCAAGCCAGGTACGCGCCGGCTGGTTCGATGATGGCGGCGTCCGCGAGCAGCTCGAGGGTTTCGGCGAGGAGATGGTCGAACCCGTGCGCTACGACAAGAAGTTCGGGAAGGCATTCCAGGCTCGCCGCTGGGTCGGTGATATCGCCTCCGGCTCGTCGGCGCATCGGGATGTTCTGGCTCTTGCGAGGCGGATCGAGTCCGTGCTCAAGGAACCGGACCGGGTCATGCCGCGCATCAGCACCTCCCCGGCGACCGCCTGACGTCCCTCGCTTTGCGGAGAACCGGAATGTCCCGGGGCGTTCGCCGGGCTTGACGGTTCCGGTGCGAACCCCGATCACCTGATGCGACGAGACCAGGTGAGCTGGAAAGACATGCCCTCTGCCAAGATGACGCCCGACGCCTTCCTTGAACTGGCCGTTCAGGGCGTGCCCTATGTCGGCCTGCTCGATTTCACTGTCGAACGTTTCGATCACGGCGCCGTCGACATACGCCTGCCGCACAAGGACATGCTCCTGCGGCCGGGCGGCACGATCTGCGGGCCGGCGATGATGGCGCTTGCCGACATCACGCTCTATGGCGTCTGCCTGTCGATGATCGGTTCGGTGTCACTCGCGGTGACGACCGACATGAACATCCATTTCCTGCGCAAGCCGCAACCGGGAACCCTCATCGCCCGTGGCCGGAACCTCAAGCTCGGCCGCTCGCTGTTCGTCGGCGAGGTCACAATCGAGAGCGAGCACGCCACGAGCCCCACCGCCCACGCCACCGGCACATACGCCATTCCGCCCGGAACCGGCTGATGGCAGATGCGCGCCGGTTGCGCAACCTGCAGATGGCGTTCCG
>JAGREZ010000481.1 GCA_020446285.1 Geminicoccaceae bacterium | reverse complement strand
TTGCCGCCGACGATCGTGTCCATGAAATGCCGCTCGACGCTGTCACCCTCGGCGAGCGCCACATTGTAACCGCCCTGGACCATGCGCGTGCAGCCGCATTTGCCGAGCAGGCCCTTGACGGCGATGGTCACATCGAGATCGGGATCGGCCTGCAGCGCATGGAGAGCCGCGAAGAGGCCGGCACCGCCGGCGCCGAGAATGAGGACGTCGGTATCGTTGCGTTCGATCACCATCAGATTGCCATCCGGATCGCCATGATGACGCCGACGAGCAGGGCGCTTGCCGCACCGAGCGCAATCAGGCGTTTGCGGATATCCCGCCAGGGCAGGAATTCGAGCAGCAGCAGCCGGAGGCCGAAGGCGAGGTGAAGCGTCAGCAGCAGGACGAGCCCCCATTCGGCGAGCTTGACCAGCGGCCGGTCGGCAAGTGCGAGAAACCTGTCGAGCCCGTCGGCGCCTTCGATGGCCATGCCAAGAGCGAGAAAATGCAGGGGCAGGAAGAGCGCGAGCGCCACGCCGGAAAGTCGGTGACCGAGAAAGGCGATATAGCCCGGATGGTTGCGCGAGGGGCGGATCATGCGGCGACCCCCGTGGCGGTGACGGCCAGGACCGCGCGAAAGCCGGTGACCAGCAGGATGATGGCCAGTCCCAGCATTGCGGGATCAAGCCAGCGCCGGTCGATTGCGGTCCATTCCTGAAGGACGTTGCGCAGGCCGATCGGCGCATGGATGGCGGCGGCGATGACGAAGAGCCCGTAGAACAGCGCGAGCGCGGTACTGCCGCGTGTGCGCTCCAGGATTTCCGCACCGCTCAGCCCGCCCTCGACGGCCCAGAGAATGACGAGAAGATGGACGATCACCAGCGGTGCCAGCACGAGCGCGCTCAGTCGTTGCAGCATGAACAGGAAACCGTCGCTCACGGCCCGCCTCCCACGAGCCGCAGCAGCGACAGCCGTTTCAATCCGGCGATGCCGCGCGTCGGATTGATGCCGACCGGGCAATGTTCGAGGCAGGAGGCATGCGTGTGGCAGCTGTGGCAGCCGCCATCGGCGGTGGCCTTGTCCAGCGTTACCCGCCTCTCGCCGTGGCGATCGTCATTGACCAGCGTCCAGGCGCGGTTGAGCGCCGCCGGTCCGAGATAGTCCGCCTTCCAGCCGACGACGTCGCAGGCGCTGTAGCACACCGCACAATTGATGCACTCGATACCGGCATCGACCGCCCTGCGCCTCGGCTCGTCGGGACTGATCGAGGTCATCGGCGCATGGCGGTCGGCGGTGCCGGCAAAACGTCCGCCGGCCTTCTGCCATTTCTCGAAGAAGGGCGTCAGGTCGGCAACGAGATCCTTGATGCGCGGCAGGTTGCGCAGGGGTTCGATGACGAGCCTTCCCGACGGCGCCACATCCTTGACATGGCTGCGGCAGGTCCATCGCGGGCGGCCGTTCACCGTCATCGCGCAGGAGCCGCAGACCCCGACCCGGCAGGCGAAGCGATAGGCCAGCGCCGGTTCGACGTTGCGCTGCACCCATGTCACCACATCGAGTACGGTCTGGTTGTCCCGTTTCGGGACATTGTAGGAAACCAGTCCGCCATCCTCCCGTCCCCGCCAGATCTGAACGTCGAGCATCCTGCCGCTTGTACCTTTCCTCACCCTATGTCACCATGCGTGCCCCATTCGGTGCCATCCGGCAAGCCGCTTGTGGATGCCCGTCCCTGAGGTGGAGATTTCCTTGATCAGCGAATGGCTCGATGCCGAGGCCGCGCGCGACCCCGGCCGCAAGGGCCATGCCGGCGGCACGGAGCGGCTGGTTTCGCCGGCCGACACGGTCGAGAGGCTGCGCCCGCAGCTCGCAGGTCTGGGAATCACCCGGCTCGGCAACCTGACCGGGCTCGACAATCTCGGCATTCCGGTCTTCATGAGCACACGGCCATTGGCGCGGGCGGTGGCGGTCTCGCTCGGCAAGGGCATCAGCGACGATGCGGCGATGGCCTCGGCACTCATGGAATCGATCGAGACATGGCATGCCGAGCGGATCGACGCGCCCTTGATCCTGCGTTCGCTCGCCGACATGCGCGGGCATCGCCCGGTGATCGACACGAGCCGCCTGTGCCTGCGGCCGGGACGGGTCTTTCCCGAACACGAACCGGTTCCCTGGATCGAGGCCGTCGACATTCTCGCCAGCCGCCCCGTCTGGCTGCCCTACGAGATCGTCCATACCGATTATCGCAGTCCGGCCCTGCCGGGGAGCGGTGCGGTCATCATGAGTACCAACGGCCTCGCCTCCGGCAACCACCGTCTGGAAGCGCTGCTGCATGCGCTGCTCGAACTGGTGGAGCGGGACGCCATGGCGCGGCTCAGGCGGATGTCGCTGGACGGACGGGCGCAGCGGCTGATCGATCCCGATGCGGTCGAGGATCCCGTCTGTGCCGGCCTGATCGCGCGTCTGCGCGACGCGGATTGCGATCTGGCGATCTACGATATCGCGCTTCGCTTCGACATTCCGGCCTATTACGTCCGGCTCGGCGCGCGTGACCGGTTGCTGCCGCTGGCGGAAGGGGCGGGCTGCCACGGCGATCCGGCCATCGCCCTGTCGCGTGCCCTCACCGAGGCCGCACAGGTGCGCACGACCTACATTTCCGGCGCGCGCGATGATCTCAAGCGGCACGAATTCTCGCCCGAATCGCTGGAACGCGATGCGGAGTTCGCCAGCGCGATCTTCGCGGCAAGGGGGCATCGCCGCCTCCCGCCGCCGCCGCCGCCGCGGGAAACCTTCGCCGACGAACTCGATCACCTGCTCGCCCGGCTCGTCGCCGACGGGATCGAGGAGGTTGCCATGGTCGACATGAGCGGGCCGGTGGACCATGTCTTCGTGGTGCGCGCGGTGGTTCCGGGGCTTCGCCGGCAGGAGATGGACTGATGGTCGTTCATGCCTTTGTCGGCCCGAGCCTCAAGCCCGGCCAGCGGCCGGCGGAGGGCTCCATCGTCTGGCTGCCGCCGGTGAGCCAGGGCGATCTCCTGCCCCTGCTCGACGATCCGTCGGTCGGGGTGATCGCCATCGTCGACGGCTATTTCGAGAGTGTGCCGGCGGTGCTGCACAAGGAGATCCTGCTGGCCATCGAACGCGGTGTGCATGTCGTCGGCGGCGGCAGCATGGGTGCGCTCAGGGCGGCCGAACTGCATCCGTTCGGCATGATCGGCGTCGGCCGGATCTTCGAGGATTTCGCCTCCGGCCGGCTCGTCGATGACGATGAGGTGGCGGTCCTGCACGGGCCGGCGGAGACCGGCTATGTCGCTCTCAGCGATGCCATGGTCGATATTCGCGCGACCGTCGCGGCGGCGCTCGCGGCCGGGGCGATCGATAGCGAGGGGGCGCTGGAACATGTCCGCCGCGCGAAGGCCCTGTTCTACAAGGAACGGCGCATTCCGGGCGAACTGCGCGCCTTTCGCGTCGAACAGAAGCGGCTCGATGCCGGTGCCGTGCTGGAACACGCCCTCGGTCTGGCCGGCACGAAGGCCGAAGCGCCGTCGTGGCACCTGCAATGGACCGACGTCTTCGAGGAGGTGATGAACGAGGAACGGACCTGGCGGGCGCGGCTTTCACCGCTTGACGGCGCATTGCTCGATATCGTCCGGCTGCATCCCCGGCTCTGGCTGGAACTGCGCGATCCGTTGCTGTTCGCCGGTCTCGCGCGGCGCGGCCACAGAGGGGTGATACCGCTTCCCGCCATCGATCTCGACCCCCTGCGAAGCGAATTTCTCGCTGCCCGGTCCGTTCACGATCCCGAGACCGAAACCCGCTGGCTCGACGGCCGGCAGGCGGATCGCGGCATGCTGGACCGTCATCTGCAGGACGGCGACGCGCTCGCCTGGCTGCGCCTGCATCCGCCCGGCTGGTTCTGGCAGGCCATGGCGGAGCGGGTGAAGCTGCATGCGGATGGCCCGCAGATGATTGAAATGGCGCACACTCTTCTTCGCCGGCAATCGAAGGAAACGGACAGGGACTGGAGTCCGGAAGAATTTGGCACCTGTTTTGAGGTTATTTGGAGTGACTATATTTCAACTGTTGATGAATTTCCCTGTGACAGTATGGAAAATCACGCCTTGCGTTATTTCGGATGGCGGAATCGCGAAGAATTCAGTCGCGCATATCTGTCTGTTTTTGTATCTTAGGAATTGTTCAAAGCAACTGGAGGTTTTGTATTTATTCAGTATCCGGAATGTCATTTCATCATTTCACGATTTTATCATCCAGAGTCGGTAATGGTTTCGCCTCTGGATAGCAATCAGGCGGCATCTTTCTGTAAAATGGAATGATCCGCCCAACAAGAACGTTCAGAACTACAGGTTCAGCCTTCGTCTCCCCGTAACGGGGAGTATCGACGATTGCCATCGACGTCCGATTGCGGGCGGCCCGTCACGGTCGGGTCATCAACCGCAACGGTACGTCGCGGCTCCTGCGGGAGGGTCACAGGACCCTGTCGCGATCCCGTCTGTGCCGATGCAACGTTCATCGGACGGGCGGTTTGTTGTGCCAGAACCCAAGCATTGGAAAGTCAATCATGAACAAGGAAAACCACACGTCAAAAGGGGTCCTTACGTCATTGCATCACGACCGCATGGCGTCGGGCTACGACCGCATGGCATCGGGCTACGA
>JAGREZ010000480.1 GCA_020446285.1 Geminicoccaceae bacterium | reverse complement strand
GACAAGAAGACCTACCAGATGGACCCGGCCAATGGCGAGGAGGCGATCCGCGAAACCGCCCTCGACATCGCCGAAGGGGCCGACATGGTGATGGTCAAGCCGGGCCTGCCTTATCTCGACATCATCCACAGGGTGAAGACCGCCTTTTCGGTCCCCACCTTCGCCTATCACGTCTCCGGCGAATACGCGATGATCAAGGCCGCCGGCGAAAAGGGCTGGCTGGATGCCGATGCCTGCATGCTCGAAAGCCTTGTCGCCTTCAAACGCGCCGGCGCCGACGCCATCCTCACCTACGCCGCCCTCGACATTGCGGAAAGGCTTTGGGCCGAACGACTCTGACAGGGCACCGATGCGCCCCGGGTTCAGAGATAGCCTTGAACGATTTCGGCAATCCGTGCCGGTGGCAGTACGGGCGGGAGGAACGAGACGATTTCGCCGTTTGGATCGACGATGTAGATGAAGCTGCCATGCCTGAAGACGGTGCCTCCCTCATCCTCGAAGACCGGCTCGGCCTGAATGTGAAACATGCGCCGCGCGTGTCTGAGCATCGCGTCGGGGCCCGTCAGGCCGATGAAGGTCCTGCCGATCCGTGGCAACCGTTCGGCGAGACCTGCGGGCGTGTCCCGTTCGGGATCGATCGTCACCAGCACCGGCTGCGCGTCGATGCCCCGTTGCGCGAGGATATCGACCGTGGAGGCCATTGCCGGCAGGGCTGTCGGACAGATGCCGTCGCAGGTGCTGTAACCGAAGAAAACGAGGCTCATCCGCCCTTCGAGCAATCGCCTCACATTGCGGGAACGTCCTGTCTGGTCGAACAGACGAAGGCTCGGGGATATCTCGATGTCCAGCGGCAGATCATCCCGGCGACCGGCGGAACCCTCATCGAATGCGACCTCCCCGGTCCGCACCTCGCGGCAGATATTTTCGTCGCCCGGATGAAGCAGTTCGTCGATCGCCGCAACCCGAACGGGTGCAGGCACGTTCCTTTCACCGGCAACGAGAACGAATGCCACGAGCGCGACAGCAAGGATGGCGGCAGGACCAGTGAACCTGACATTCATGAGATCGACCCGTCCCGGATGGTTCCCGGATGATGAACGCGATGACCGGGAACGATCCTACCACCCTTGTCTGCTTCGGACAGTGACCATGACCTCGAATTGATCGTGGAATATCCTTTCGTGAACGCTGGCGGAGCGCCGGATTGGACTGGCCACGGCCGTTCATGCAGGCTATCGCTTCGGGTATTGATTGAAGGGGGGGAACGACGATGAGCCTTGAACATCCCTGGCGGGGTATCTTTCCGATTGCGCCGTGCATCTTCCATGACACGGGCGCGCTCGACGACGAGGGCAACGCGCAGGCGCTGCAATGCATGATCGACCAGGGGGTCGACGGCATCTGCATTCTGGCCAACTACAGCGAGCAGTTCCTGCTCAGCGACACCGAGCGCGATCACATCCTCGATCTTTCGGCAAGAACGGTCGCCGGTCGCGTGCCGCTCATCGTGACCATCAGCCATTTCAGCACCGATGTCGCCATCGAGCGGGCAAGGCGTGCGAAAGCCGCCGGTGCGGCCATGCTCATGCTCATGCCGCCCTATCATGGTGCCCTGCTTCGTGCGGACGAGAAGGGCACGTTCGAGCATTTCCAGCGGATCGCCGAAGCCGCCGACCTGCCGCTCATGGTTCAGGATGCACCATTGAGCGGCGTGCAGCTCTCCGTGCCGTTTCTGGCGCGGATGGCGCGCGAAATCCCGCAGGTCCGCTATCTCAAGGTCGAGATGCCGGGCACGGCCGGCAAGCTGCGCGCGCTGATCGCCGCCTGCGGTGACGTCATCGACGGACCGTTCGACGGCGAGGAAGCCATCACGCTGATGGCCGATCTCGATGCGGGTGCAACGGGCACCATGACGAGCGCCCTGCTTCCGGACCTCATCCGCCCCATCGTCTTCCACCATCTCGACGGAAAGCGCGAGGAGGCCCGGGCACTCTACGCAAAACTCCTGCCGCTCATCAATTTCGAGAATCGCCAGTGCGGCCTGCGTGCAACCAAGGCGGTCATGAAGGAAGGCGGCGTGATCCGCTCCGATCATGTTCGACACCCTCTGGAACCGCTCGGCGATGCGACGAGGCGCGAGCTTCTTGAACTCGCGCGCGAGTTCGATCCCGTCGCCCTTCGCTGGGGACGCTGACGGCAACCGGCCGCAATCCATGTCGTTCGGGACTATCTGGCGAACCTCTCACGGGCTATGCTTGCCGCATTGCAGCAATCCGGCGATGCGCTGAGCCGGGTATCGTCGAAGGAGAG
>JAGREZ010000479.1:5400-6018 GCA_020446285.1 Geminicoccaceae bacterium | reverse complement strand
CCTCCGTAGTTTGCACTTGCGTTCAGGCGCCACGCAGGCTGCCCTCCCGGTCGGTCGCTAGTCGGAGCTGCGCTCCTCCACTACCGCCGTAGCGGGGAATGGACTTGGGGAGATTCAGCAAGGCGGTCCGCTTGGGGGACATGTGCCTTGCAACAAGGATGTTTCCCGCATACCCAAGCAGCGTGGTGACGGCATGCGGGTGCCGAAGGCGCTTTCCCGAATTTTCGGACAGGTGGAGGAAACGACATGGCGATGGCGCTCGAGGGCGTGCGGATCTTCGATCTCACGAGAATCCTCTCCGGGCCGTTCAGCACCCAGATCCTGGGGGATCTCGGCGCGGATGTCATCAAGATCGAAAAGCCCGGCGCCGGCGACGACACGCGCAAATGGGGCCCTCCCTATCTCGCCGGCAAGGATGGCGGGGATACCGACGAGAGCGCCTATTATCTCGCTTCCAACCGCTCGAAGCGCTCGGTCGCGATCGACATCGCGCATCCCGAGGGGCAGAAGCTCGCGCGCGCCATGATCGCCAGAAGCGACGTGCTCTTCCAGAATTTCAAGGCCGGCGGCCTCACCAAGTACGGCCTCGATTTCGACACGCTGCACCGGGAATTCCCG
>JAGREZ010000479.1:641-5362 GCA_020446285.1 Geminicoccaceae bacterium | reverse complement strand
TCGCGCGCCGGCTACGACTATCTCGCCCAGGGCTATGGCGGCATCATGAGCGTCACCGGCCAGCCCGACGGCGAGCCGCTCAAGGTGGGGGTCGGCATCGCCGACATCATGTGCGGCATGTATGCGACGATCGCCATCCTCGCCGCACTGCGTCATCGCGACCGCACCGGCGAGGGTCAGGAGATCGATCTTTCGCTGCTCGACACGCAGGTCGCCTGGCTTGCCAACGAGGGCGAGAATTTCCTCATTTCGGGCAAAGTGCCAAAACGCCTCGGCAACGAGCATCCCAACATCGTCCCCTACAAGCGTTTCGATACCTCGGACGGCCAGGTCGTGCTCGCCGCCGGCAATGACGGCCAGTTCCGGCGCTGGTGCGGATTTGCCGGAGCGGACGAATTGCTCCGGGACGAGCGTTTTTCCACCAATCCCGCCCGCGTGCGCAATCGCGATGCACTTTACGAGAAGATGATCCCCTATTTCCGCCAGCACAGCACGGCGGAATGGGTCGACGGGCTTGCCGGGCTCGGCGTTCCCTGCGGTCCGGTGAACGACATTTCACAAGTCTTCGAGGATCCGCAGATCCGCCATCGCGAGATGAAGATCGACATTCCGCACCACCAGTCGAAGAGCGGAACCGTGCCGCTGCTAGGCAATCCCATCAAGATGAGCGCCACCCCGCCCGCCTACAGGCAGGCGCCGCCGACCCTTGGACAGCACACCGACGAGATCCTGCGGGAAATGCTCGAACTCGACGATACCGAGCTGAAGCGGCTGCGCGAGAGCGGTGTCATCGGCTGAGATCGTATTCGAACAGCGTGACCGGCGTGCCGTCGAAGCTCATCGGCTCCGCCGGCCGCGCGCCGAGACGGGTCGCCAGCCGCCTCGATCGGTGATTGTCGTCGGCGACGATGCTGATGAGCCGGTCGGGGCGCAGGCGCGGCAGTTCCTCGCGCATGACCGCCCGGCAGGCTTCCCCGGCATATCCCTTTCCCCAGAAGGGCCGGTGCAGGCCATAGGCCAGCTCCATCGCCGGCCAGCCATCGGGTCGCAACAGGCCCACCCGCCCCATGAAGACACCGGTCCGGCGGTCCTCCACCGCGAACAGGCCGAAACCGAGCAATGCCCAGTGACCGACGATCATGGCCAGAAGCCGGAACGTGTCCTGACGGCTGCGGACACCGCCGATGAAACGCGCACTCTCCTCGTCCGCCATCATCGCCGCGAACGCGTCGAGATGGCCGAGTGCCGGAAGGCGCAGGCGCAGCCTGTCGCTCTCGATGACCGGCACGCTCGCCAGATCCGGCATCATCACCATCACCTCCGTTCACGGAAGAACTGCCGGAGCAGCCCCGCCGCGGCCGCCGCCCCGATGCCGCCATAAACCTCCGGGCGATGATGACAGCTCGTCAGCGAGAAGATCCGCGCGCCATTGTCCACACCGCCCCCCTTTTCGTCTTCGGCGCCGTAATACAGCCGGCGAATCCGGGCAAGGGCAATGGCATGGGCGCACATCGGGCAGGGTTCGAGCGTCACATACAGGTCGTGACCGACCAGACGCGGCGATCCGGCGAGACGGCCGGCCTCGCGAAGGGCGATGATCTCGGCATGCGCACTCGGATCGCGATCCCGCTCGACGCGATTGCAGGCCCCGGCGACGATCTCGCCACCGGCCGAAACGACGACCGCACCGACAGGCACTTCGCCGGCCCGCGCCCCCTCCATGGCGAGTTCCAGCGCCCGCGCCATCGGCGAAACGGGCATGAGTGCACCGGCGCATTCACTCCGTTCATTCACCTGAGCACTAGCTCCTGGTTTTTGCATCAATTTATCCATTCAGATCAGTATGATCTGAATGGATCGATGCACTAGCGCCCCGGATCGAAGGAGACGCTGAAGGTCTCCGCGGTCTCCGGCGGCTGCTCGATATCGACGACGAAACGGGCGATCGATTCCGTCGGCAGCGTCGGCCGGTCGACCATGACGAGCTGCTCCTCCAGCTCGCTGTTCCCGGCATCGAGGAGCCGGATGACGATCATCGGCACCTCGCGCTCGCGGCTCGTCACATTGTGCACGGCGCCCGACACCCGAAGCACCCGCGCACCCTCCCTCTCCACGGTTTCCGTGGCGACGTCGCGGATCTCGAGCCCGAGCCGGCGGGTGACCGGCAATCCCATGGCCTGATAGAAGGGCAGTGTGGAGGGATAGGCGTCCACCACCTCGTCGCGGGCAATCACCAGTCCGCCGAGAGCCAGCACGCTCGCAAGGACCAGCAGCCAGCCGCCGATGGCGAGAACGGAACCGAACCGGCCGGGCTCGCGGATCCTGTTGCGGCTGACCGAACGGGTCTGCGCCGCCGCGGGCTCGCGGGGTTCGCCATCCGTCACGAACGGATCGGCATCACTGTCCGGCTCTTCATCATCATCCGGTTCACCGCTGTCGAAAGCGGCCTCGAGAGCTGCGGCCTCCTCGTCCGGATCGAAATCATCCTCATCGCCGCCGCCATCGCCGAACCGGTCGATCTCCTCGGCAGCGTGATCGAGCACCTCGGCGAGCGCCGCCGCTTCCTCGTCTTCCACGGTGCCGGGCATCACCATCCAGCGATGATCGCAGGCGGTACAGCGGACCTTGCGTCCCTGTTCGCCGACCGACGCCTCGGGAATGCTGTATTGTTTGCCGCAGCTGGGACAGGTAATTTCCATGGATCTTCGAACCGTTCGTTCTGGCCTGGCCGGCAATGGCTCCGCAACCATCCGTCGATATCACACGCGAAGGTTGTTATCCGAAGCCGCACCGGTCTTATAACGCGAAAGTTGATCCAACCCTAGACGTCACCGAGACGATATGCCAAGACTTCGAGCGCCCGAACCGCTTTCGGAGAGCCCGATAAAGGTGGAAGATCCCACAATAGTACAGCTGCGCGGTGTCGACATGTCTTACGGCAGCGGAATGAAGATCCTGCAGGGGGTCGATCTTTCCGTGTCGTCCGGCAGTTTCCACTTTCTCACCGGCGAGAGCGGCGCCGGCAAGACGTCGCTGTTGCGGCTGCTGAGCCTGTCGGCGAAGCCGGCGAAGGGCGAAATGAGCCTTTTCGGGCGGAATGTCGCAAGCTTGCGGCGCCGGGAGATTCCGTCGGTCCGGCAGCGGATCGGCATGATCTTCCAGGACTTCCGCCTGTTGAAACATCTTACAGCTTTCGACAATGTCGCCCTTCCGCTGCGGATCGCGGGCATGAAGGAGGAACGCGTGACCTCGACCGTGCTCGACATGTTCTCCTGGCTGGAGCTGGAACCGGTGATGGAAAAGCTTCCGGCCAGCCTTTCCACCGGACAGCAGCAGCTGGTGGCGATCGCGCGCGGCGTCATCTCCCGACCGGCCCTGCTGCTCGCCGACGAGCCGACGAGCAATATCGACCAGCGGCGCGCCGACCGTCTGCTCAACCTCTTCCTGCAGATGCAGAAACTCGGCACCGCGGTCATCGTCGCAACCCACAGCACCGAACTGCTGCGGCGCCATCGCGCGCCCGTCCTGCGCGTCGAGAAGGGCCGGCTCCGGACCGGCGCGGATCCGAAACTCAAAGCGGCGAGCTGACGGACATGAGCAGGCGCGTTCTCGACCTTCCCCTGCAGGATGCACCCCTCAACCGGGTTCTCGTCTGGCTGGCCGCCGGCCTCGCCTTCGTCGCCGTGCTCGCCGCCGCCGTCGCCATCATTTCCCATGCCCAACTGAGGGAACTCAAGCGCGAACCGCTGATGATCACCGTGGCACTGCCGCCGCTCGCCGACGAGATGAGCGGCCGGTCGACCAACGGCAAACGCGACCCGCTGTCCGATATCGTCGAATGGTTACGCGCCCAACCGGGAGTTCTCTTCGTCGAACCACTGCCGGAAGCCGAGCTCGGCAAGCTGGTCGAGCCCTGGCTCAGTGACAGCGGCGCCAGCGACGCGCTGCCCATGCCGCGGCTGATCGATGTCGGACTGAATGCCTGGGAACGGCCGGATCTCGATGGAATGGCGTCGATGCTGCAGGAAATCCTGCCGGGCACCACCATCGGCGAAACCGGCCTCGTCCAGGACAATCGCGAGCGGGTTCTCGATTTCAGCCGCGCCGCCGGCATCACGGTTGCCAGCGGCGCACTTCTCGCCGCAGCACTCGCATTCATCGTGATCACCGGCGTTCACCTGCGTTTCGAGCGCGATGCGATCGACCTTCTGCGGCTGATGGGTGCGAGCGACGGCTATCTCGCCCGGCAATTCGAGCTTCACGCCCTGTTTCAGGCCTTTCGCGGCGTGCTCTGGGGCTTCGGCTGTTCCGCCGTGATCATCCTCATGGCGATCTACGCGAACCGCTTCATCCGCTACGAACTGCCGTTCTCCTTCCGTATCGACGCGCTCGACTGGTTCTTTCTCGCCATTCCGCCGGCCCTTCTCGCCCTTCTGGTCGCACTCGTCGCACGGATCGCAGCACAGGTCGGACTGGCGCGCGAGAACTGACAGGTGCGGCATCCGGCGCGGTCGCAGCAACGCCCCGCCTTGCGTGTCGGCGCCGGGCCGGGCAGTCTCGCACAAAATGCGGTCCTGCCAGAGAACAAACGCCCATGCTCGTCATTCGCTCCCTCGCGTTCAACATCCTCTTCTTCTCATGGACGATCCTCTATCTGATCGTCCTTGCCCCGTTCGCCGGCTGGTGGATCCGTGACGAGAGGATGCGCCGGGCGGCACGGA
>JAGREZ010000479.1:0-572 GCA_020446285.1 Geminicoccaceae bacterium | reverse complement strand
TGCCCGCCGGTCCGGTGCTGTTCGCCAGCAAGCACCAGTCGGCATGGGAGACGATGATCGTCCAGCAGCTTTCGCTGCAGACCGTGATCGGCCTCAAATACGAACTCAGCCGCATTCCGCTGTTCGGCCGCTTCGTCCAGCTCTCCGGCTGCGTCGTCATCGACCGGGGCGGCGCGGCGCGCGCCATCCGCTCGCTGGTGCGCGGCGCGAAGCTGGCCGTTTCGCAGGGGCTCAACTTCTTCATCTTCCCCGAAGGCACGCGCCGCGCGGTCGGCGCCGAACCCGATTACAAGCCCGGCGTCGCGGCGCTCTACCACGCTCTCGGGGTGCCCTGCGTACCCATCGCACTCAATTCGGGCGTCTTCTGGGGCCGTCGCAGCTTCATCAAGCATCCCGGCACCATCACGCTCGAATTCCTCGACCCCATCGAGCCCGGTCTCGACCGCAAGGCCTTCATGAAGATTCTCGAGGAACGGATCGAGACCGCGACCAACCGCCTCGTCGCCGGAGCGCAGACCACACCCTGATCGACGGGGTCGCTTCCTGCGTCAACCGCCCATCTGCATGCCATG
>JAGREZ010000478.1 GCA_020446285.1 Geminicoccaceae bacterium | reverse complement strand
GTAGAGCGCAACCTTGCCAAGGTTGAAGTCACGAGTTCGAATCTCGTTTGCCGCTCCAAATAATATAATGTGAGTGCATAGCTCAGCTGTTTAGAGCAGCGGAATCATAATCCGCGTGTCGGGGGTTCAAGTCCCTCCTCCGCTACCAGATCCCCGGCCCGGCCGGCGATTTCCCGGGCAGGGGCGGCGGCATCATGCTTCCTGCCACTCCATCCGCTCCTGTCACTTCACCTGCAAATCCTGAACCGGTGCTCCCAGGCGCTGTTCCAGTTCGCCCGTGCCGTTGCAGGGGTGTGTGAATTTGTGGTTGATGAAGCGGTTGGTGTAGTTGCCGGTGTAATGCAGGTCGAACCCGGTGGTGGTGCCGGTGGATGTCGGGCGGATGGCGGCTTCGAGGCTGATCGTTACGCGTTCGGCGTGGCTGAAGTCGAAGCGCTGGACATCA
The DNA here is from genome assembly GCA_020446285.1 of Geminicoccaceae bacterium. GTDB lineage: Bacteria > Pseudomonadota > Alphaproteobacteria > Geminicoccales > Geminicoccaceae > JAGREO01. Next base: position 2,457 of record JAGREZ010000478.1, on the reverse strand, counting down.
TCGTCCATCGGGCGGGTGTACAATGTCGGGCAGGCGGCCAGCGCGGCGGCGGCGGGGCCGGCGAGGGAGGCGTGAACGACCTGTTCGCCGGACGCGGTCGCCGGAGCCGTCCGCGCATCGAAGCCCATGTCGCGGAGGAGCGAGAGGAGCTTCGCCGCCTCGTCCTTCGCGGCGAGCGGCGAGGTGACGGTGAACCGTGCCGGCGGGGGCGGCATGGTCGATGTCGCGCAGGCCGACAACAGGGCGGGAATCGCGAGTATCGCCATGATCGCGCGAACGGACATCCTCGGGCGCATGGGAAATCTCCCGGCATGATCTGGTTTTTCTCTGACGGACCATACGCCACTTCCACAGGAGACCGGCACGTCCCTTCGATCAATTTTCCATCAGGCGGCGTCTTTTTTTACGCGCCGAGTGCCCGGCGCAGGTCTTCGGGGATGGGCAGGGCGCGGATCCGCGACGGATCGTCCGGATGCCGCGCCGACCAGACGCGGGTCTCGCTCGCCTCGATCGCAAGCTCGCCGTCCTTCGTCACCCGGTGTTCGATGTCGAAGCTCGAACGGCGCAGGTCGGCGACACGGGTCTCGATGCGGATCCGCTCATCGAAGCGCGACGGGCGCAGGAAGCGGGCACGGGTGTCCACCATCGGCCAGCCGATGATGTCGTGTTCGCGCATGATCTCGAAGCCGGTCATACCGGTGGCGGCCTCGAAGAGCAGGGCGGTGGACTGGTTGAACATGGCGAAATAGCGCGGATAGAAGACGATCCCGGCCGGATCGCAGTCTCCCCATTCGATGACGATTTCGCGGGCGAAGGTGAACATCGCTCTCTTTCCTGCGCGCAGCCGTTCCGGGACGGCCCGCCTCAGTCGTTCCGCCGGAAACAGGCGAGGAAGGCCGAGGCGACGAGGTCGATATCGTCATCGTCGATGTCGAGATGGGTGACGATGCGCATGCGCGGTGCCTGCACGCTTGCGAGAATGCCGGCACGGTTGAGGGCGGTCCTGAGCGGATCGACATCGCTGGGGTCGATGTCGACGAAGACCATGTTGGTCTGGACGAGATCCATGGGCACCGAAATGCCGTCGATGCCCTGCAGCTTCTGCGCCAGATCCCTCGCCCGCCGGTGATCGTCGGCGAGGCGCTCGATATTGTGTTCGAGCGCGAAGCTGCCGCAGGCCGCCAGCACGCCCGCCTGGCGCATGCCGCCACCGAGCATCTTGCGGATGCGATGGGCCTTGGCGATCACCTCCTTCTGGCCGCAGAGCACCGAGCCGACCGGTGCTCCGAGCCCCTTCGAGAGACATACCGAAACGGTGTCGGCGAAGGCGGTGGCACGCGCCGGCGTGATGCCGAGGGCAATGGCCGCGTTGAGGATGCGCGCGCCGTCGAGATGCACGCGCAGGCCCGCATCGTGGGCAGCCCTCGCCACCGTCGTCATGTGGTCGAGATCGATGACCATGCCGGAGACGGTGTTTTCGAGACAGAGCAGCCGGGTGCGGGCGAAATGCGGATCGTCGGGCTTGACCGCGGCGCGTACATCGTCCGGATCGACCGCACCGCCGGCATCGGTGGCGAGCGCGCGGGGAAGGACGCTGCCGAGCACCGCCGTGCCGCCCGCCTCATGGCAGAGGATGTGATAGCGGTCGCCGATCAGGAACTCGTCACCGCGCTCGCAATGGGCCATGACGGCGGCGAGGTTGCTCTGCGTCCCCGACGGCATGAACAGTGCCGTCTCCTTGTTGAACAGCGATGCCGCGCGTTCCTCGAGCTCGATCACGCCCGGATCGTCGCCATAGACATCGTCGCCCACCTCGGCATTGGCCATGGCTTCGCGCATGGCCCGGGTCGGCCGGCTGACGGTATCGCTGCGAAGATCGATCATCTCTTTGTTCCGGGTATGAGGACATTTCCGGCCATCGCCTGCCGGATCGGGCATTCGCGTCGATTGCCCTGATAGCGGCTGGGGGCATGAAGGGCAAACGCCCGCCTCATCCGCTCAGCGATTGCCGCGGATGAGGTCGCTCGCCTTCTCGCCGATCATGATTGTCGGCGCGTTGGTGTTGGAGGAGACGAGGCTCGGCATGATCGAGCTGTCGCAGACGCGAAGCCCGTCGATGCCGCGAACGCGCAATTGCGGATCGACCACCGCCATGGCATCGCCGCCCATCCTGCATGTGCCGACCGGATGATAGGCGGTGCGGCCGTAGCTGCGGATGTAATCCTCGATATCGGCGTCGCTCTCCACCCGTGGTCCGGGATGGTGCTCGCTCTTGATGGCGGAGGCCAGCGCCGGCCGGGTCATGATCCGGCGCATCATCCGGAACCCCCTGATCGTCATTTCGACATCGTAGGGATCGGCGGCATAGTTGGGGTCGATCGACGGCGCGTCATGGACATCGGCGCTCTTCAGCGTCACCGATCCGCGGCTTCGCGGACGGACGAGATAGGTGTTGAG
>JAGREZ010000477.1:2199-2321 GCA_020446285.1 Geminicoccaceae bacterium | reverse complement strand
ATCGACAAGCCGGACATGATGAATTTCACCCGTCGTGAACCGCTCGGCGTGTGTGTGGCGATCACCGCCTGGAACTCGCCGCTTCTGCTGGCCGCATACAAGCTTGCGCCGGGCCTCGCGGC
>JAGREZ010000477.1:0-2155 GCA_020446285.1 Geminicoccaceae bacterium | reverse complement strand
GCCTTTGCCGGATTGTTCGAGAAGGCGGGCTTCCCGCCGGGTGTGGTCAATGTCGTGAGCGGCTTCGGTCCGGAGATCGGTGAGGCGTTGATAACGCATCCGGATGTCGCCAAGGTCTCGTTCACCGGCTCGGAGCGCACCGGCCGGCACATCTATGCCGCTGCGGCAAGGGATCTCAAGCGCGTGACGCTGGAACTCGGCGGCAAATCACCCAACATCGTCTTTGCGGACGCCGATCTGGACAATGCCGCCAACGGCGTGATTTCAGGCATTTTCGCTGCCGGTGGCCAGACCTGCATCGCCGGCTCGCGGCTGCTCGTGCAGGAAAGCGTTCATGACGAATTCATGGAGCGCCTCAGGGCAATAGCCGGCAATGTCCGCATGGGTGACCCGCATTCGACGGAAACCCAGCTCGGCCCCATGGCCAATCGCCCGCAATATGAAAAGGTGCTCTCATATCTCGATATCGCGCGGGATGAAGGGGCGAGATGTATTGCCGGTGGAACCGCCGCGAACCGGCCCGAATGCGGTCGGGGGATCTTCATCGAACCCACGATCTTCGTCGATGTGGACAATGACATGCGGATCGCCCGCGAGGAGGTGTTCGGCCCGGTGCTCTCGGTCATTCGCTTTCGTGACGCCGATGAGGCGATACGGATCGCCAACGATACACCCTATGGGCTGGCATCGGGTGCCTGGACCCGTGACATGCGTACCGCGCTGACGATGTCGAACGAATTGCGTGCGGGTACGGTCTGGGTGAATACCTATCGTGCGGTGAGCTATCTCTCGCCGTTCGGCGGCTACAAGGCCTCCGGTCTCGGCCGCGAGAACGGGCTGGAGGCCATCGAGCCATGGCTGCAGACCAAGAGCGTATGGCTGAGCACGGCTGAAAGCGTGCCCAACCCCTTCGTGATGCGCTGAGGAGAGTGACTGATGCAGGGTGTCGTCTTCCTTGGTGACCGCAAGCTCGAGATCCGTGATTTCGAGGACCCGGTACCCGGTCCGGGCGAGGTGGTTCTGGAAATTCGCGCGTCGGGAATGTGTGGCAGCGATCTGAAGTTCTACCGGGCGCGTGAAGGGGCGAAATCGCTCGGTTTCGTCATGGCGGGCGGTCCCGTGATCGCCGGTCATGAGCCGTCCGGGGTCGTCGTCGCGGTCGGTACGGAGGTGCAGGCCAACGAGGCCTGGGTCGGAATGCGGGCGATGCAGCATCACTATCAGGGCTGCGGCGTGTGTCCGCATTGTACCACCGGCTGGATGCAGATGTGCGACGAGGGCGTGAAGTCTGTCTATGGCATCACCGCCCACGGTGCACATGCCCGCTACATGAAATGTCCGGCACGCACGCTCGTCGCTTTGCCGGAGGAATTGTCATTTCGCGCCGGTGCGGCGATCTCCTGTGGCACGGGAACGGCTTATGCCGCGCTCGAACGGCTCGATCTGCGCCCGAGGCATACCATTGCGATCTTCGGTCAGGGGCCTGTGGGGCTGTCGGCGACCCAGCTCGCACATGCGACGGGCGCCCGGGTCATCGCACTCGATACCGATGCAAGGCGGCTCGCGAGGGCATGCGAGTTCGGTGCCGACGAAACGATCAATCCGGCCGAATGCGGGGATGTTCCGGGCGCCGTTCGCGAACTGACACGGGGGTTTGGCGCCGAATGCACGCTCGAAACGTCTTCCGCGCCGCAGGCCCGTCGCGCCGCCGTGCAGTGTTTGCGCAAATGGGGCCGGGCCTGTCTCGTCGGCGAAGGCGGGGCGATCGAACTGGATGTGAGCAATGATCTGCTTCGCAAACAGGCGACGCTGATCGGGTCCTGGACATTTTCCACAACAGGTCAGGCCGAATGCGCGCGGTACATAGCCGACCGCGGCATCGACGTCGATGCGCTGTTCACTCATGAATGGAAACTCGCGGATGCCGAACGTGCCTATGCGATGTTCGACGCGCAGAGCGAGGGAAAGGGCGTGTTTCTGCCTGACGCGTGAGCACGGTTCCCGACGCTGAAACACTCGCTTAGAGCGGATCCCGATCACATGCGATCGGTCTGCCGCTCTATCTCGTTGTTTCGCCGCGTTTCCTGATCGTTCAGGTGGTTCCACCTGAACGGGAAATGCTCTAGTCGAGCGCGCGTATGGCCGGCAGAAGATC
>JAGREZ010000476.1:3923-7343 GCA_020446285.1 Geminicoccaceae bacterium | reverse complement strand
CCCTGCGATCCGGTCACGTTCCGCTCCGCCCGGATCGAACAGGATTCGATCCGGGCGGAGGGAGTGTCAACCGTCGAGGCGGTCGTAGATCGCCTTGATCTTCTCGTGTGCCGCGGCGACCGCGTCTGCGGCGGGAACGCCGTTGACGATGACTTCCTGCACCGCTTCGGGAATGACGTGCGTCGCCAGCACCTCGCCCGAACCCGCCGACGGCGCGCTCTTGAACGAGACCGGAACGCCGGTTTCGGCGATGGTGCGGAACTCGTTGAATTCCGGCCGCGAGGTCCACCACGGATCATCGAACTGCCTGGGGTAGACCGGCACGAAACGTCCGTTGGTGTTGAGGATCATGCGCGCGTAATTATCGGGCTTCATGTAGAAGCTCACCCAGCCCTTGGCGAGTTCGGGCTCGGGAGCATGATTGAACACGCCGGTCGACCATGTATCGATCTGGTTGACCGATCCGGCCGGACCCGCCGGCACGCCGAAGAGGCCGGTCTTCGCCTGAAGCTCGGGATCCTTGTCGGCGAGATAGGCATAGACGGATGTGGGATTGTTGATGAACGCCACCTGTCCCGACTGATAGGCCTTGTTGTTCCAGGCCGTATCGGCATTGCCGACCACCCCCTTGGGGATGATCTTGTCCTCGTTGTACATCTTGTTGATGAACTCGAAGCCGGCGACATTGCCCGGATTGTCGAAGGCGACATTGCCGTCATCGTCGGTGGTGTAACCGCCAAAACACCAGAGCAGCTGCATGATGTTGTCGGTGGCGTCCGCGGTGAGGCCGAGATCCATGCCAAAGCCATAGAAGGGCGGGCTCTGCAGCGTCTTGCAGGTCTCGACGAACTCGTCCCAGGTCTTGGGATATTCGAGCCCGGCCTGTTCGAGCAGGTCGGTGCGCGCGTGGATCGGCCATGGATTGATGGCAAAGGGTGCCGCCCAGGAACTGCCCGCATGCCCGACCGCCCGCAGCGAGCTTTCGAACAGGCCGCCCTCGGCACCCTGCATCTCTTCCACCACGTCCGAAAGGTCCATCATGTGACCCTGGCTGCGGTAGAGCTGGACATAGCTCTCGTAGAAGCGGGCCGCGTCCGGCGGGCTGCCGCTTTCGAGCGAAGCATTGATCTTGGGAATGAAGTCGGCGTTGGAGACGGTGATGAACGCACCTTCCTCCTGCTTGACGCCGGCCTCCTTGAGATACTCGTTGAACAGGTTCTCCGCTTCCTGATCGGCGATCGGCGTGAACATCGGCTGATGCCAGTAGACCAGCCGGTGATCGCGCGCGGCATGAGCGGCATAGGGCCGGATGATCATCGGTGCGGCGATTGCCGTCGAGGCGGCAAGCCCACCCTTGAGCGTGGTACGTCTCGTTACCTTGGTCATGTTCGAGAGCCTCCCTGTTGGCTTCGTTCAACCCTTGACGGCACCCATGGTGAGGCCCGTCACGAGCCAGCGTTGAAAGATGAAATAGACGATCAGAGGGGGGATCACGGTGAGCACGGTCGAGCCCATGATCGGCCCCCAGAAGAACACGTCCTCGACGATGAAATCGTTGAGACCCGTGGGGATCGTGCGCACATCCGGATTGGAGTTGAACACCACCGCATAGAGATACTCGTTCCATGACAGCGTGAACGAGAAGAAGGCGATCACCGCGAGCGCCGGCAGCGAGATCGGCAGGATGATCCGCACCAGCACACCGAGCCTCGAACAGCCATCCACCAGTGCCGCATCCTCGAGTTCCTGCGGTATGGACATGAAAAAACCCATCAGCAGCCATGTGCAGAAGGGGATGGTGAAGCCGAGATAGGCGATGGTGAGCCCGGTGAGCGAATTGTCCAGTCCCACCGCCACCATGATCGTGAACAGCGGAATGAACAGCAGCGATTGCGGTACGAGATAGGTGTAGACCATGCCGCGGGCGATGATCGAGCGTCCGGGAAAGTCCAGCCGGGCAATCGCATAGGCGGCGAGCGAGGCGACGACCACGGTTACCGCCGTGGTCGAGAGCGCGGTGATCATGCTGTTCCTGAAGAACAGCATGTATTCGGTCTCGAAGAACAGGATCCGGTAGCTTTCGAGGGTCGGCTCGCGCGGCCAGAGCGTCGCCGAGGTGCCGTAGATCTCCTTGTGCTCCTTCAGCGAGGTCACGATCATCCAGTAGAAGGGTGCAAGCGTCCAGAGGACGAACAGCAGCAGCATGGCATGACCGATCCAGCGCCACAGCCGGGCCTGTCCCTCGATGGTCTTCGGCATGAAGCCGCCTGCGGTACTCATTTGAAGCGATCCTGAAGCATGCGCCGGGAAAGGAAGATGATCAGAACGGCGAGAATCGGGAAGAACACCATGTTCACTGCCGAACCGATGCCGAGCCGGCTGGCGAGCAGCGCGTACTTGTAGGCGAGGTTGGGCAGGATCTGCGTCGCATTCGCCGGGCCGCCATTGGTCAGCAGCAGGACGAACACGACATTGGTCGATGTCCAGATCGTCGAGAGCATGGTCACGACGATGAACACCGGCCGCATCGAGGGAATGGTGATGTTCCAGAATTCCTGAAAGCGGGTGGCCCCGTCGATCCGCGCCGCTTCGTAGAGTTCCTTGGGAATGGCCTTGAGGCCGGCAAGGAAACTCATGGTGTAGAACGGCGTTCCCGACCAGACGACCACGGCGACGATCGAACCCATCGCGTAGTTCTTGTCGCCGGTCCAGGAGATCACGTCGTCGATCAGCCCGAGCGCGAACAGGATGTGATTGAGCATTCCGCTGAAATCGTCATAGATCCAGCGCCAGTTCAGCGCCGCCACCACCGACGGCACCGCCCAGGGAATGAAGAGCACCGTCTTGTAGATGAAATTCAGCGGCCGGTCGTGGCTCAGCACCATGGCCATGCCCATGCCCATGCAGAACTTGATGCCGACGGCGAGGATCGTATAGACGAAGGTGTTGTAGATGACCTGAAGGAATTTCGGGTCCGCGAACAGTTCGCGATAATTGTCGAGACCGAGGAAGGTCGCCGGTGCGCCGGCCATCTTGTCGTTGAAACTCAGCCAGATGGCCGAGAAGAACGGATAGACGACGACGAGGCTCAGGATGACCAGTGCCGGTGCCAGGAACAGATAGGCCAGCACGCGGCGGTCGTTCAGGAGAATGGTCATGCGGGATACATCCGCCTGACCCTGTGGTTCCCTGGATGGCGACATTCCTGTCGTCCGGGCCTGCGCCAAGAACTTCCTCCCCGAATGTTCCAGCTTTTTTTCCCGTTCTTCCCTCAATGGCTACAGGAGGACAGTCCGTCTGCCAACCCGTTTGATCGCCTGTCGTCCGCGTTCAGCCGTCCGTCGTCCGGCGAAACGGCAGTGCCTGCCGCAGTTCCTCCATCTGTTCGAGCTGTTCGGCATGTTCGCGTTGCACGAAACG
>JAGREZ010000476.1:2882-3864 GCA_020446285.1 Geminicoccaceae bacterium | reverse complement strand
TCGTAGCCGCGCTGCAGCTTGTGCGGCCCCTGCGCGCCGGCCTCGACGCGGGCGATACCGTTGCGGATGGCGAATTCGATCGCCTGATAGTAACAGGTCTCGAAATGCAGGAAGCGGTAATCGTCGAGGGAGCCCCAGACACGGCCGTAGAGCGTGTCGCCATCGCGAAGATTGAGTGCCGCCGCCACCATCTCGTCACCGTCATGGACCGCCACCAGCACCACCGCGTCGGGCATCCGCCGTGCCAGAAGCTCGAAGAATTCCACCGTCAGATAGGCCTGACCCCAGCGCTTGTCGACGGTGGCGAGATAGAACGGATAGAAGGCGCGCATCGCCGCACCGGTGATCGCCGCGCCGGTCAGGCATTCGAAGCGCAGTCCGGCTTCGGCGACCTCCCGGCGCTCGCGGCGGATGCTCTTGCGCTTGCTGCTCTTCAGCGTGGCGAGAAAATCCTCGAAATCGGCATAGCCGCGATTGTGCCAGTGGAACTGGATTCCCCGGCGGCGGAAGAACCCCGCACCCTCCAGTTCCGCGACCTCCTCCTCGCCGGCGAAGGTGACATGCAGGGACGAGACCGGCATCTGTTCGGCCGCCCGGCGAAGTGCCTGCGCCAGCGCCGTCCGCCGTCCCGCGCCGAGCAGCCGCGGACCGGGAACCGGCGAGAACGGCACCGCGCATTGCAGCTTGGGATAATAGCGACCGCCGGCCCGCTCATAGGCATCGGCCCATCCCCAGTCGAAGACATATTCTCCGTAGGAATGCGACTTCACATAGAGCGGTGCCGCACCGGCGAGCGCGCCGTCCGCATCCTTGAGGAGCAGATGGACCGGCTGCCAGCCGGTGGCGACACAGGCCGAACGGCTTTCCTCGAGGATGCCGAGGAAAGCGTGCGACACGAACGGGTTACCCGATCCGTCGAGTCCATCCCAGACCCCGGCATCGACCCGGTCGATCCCTTCGGCGATTTCGATGCGCACCGGTT
>JAGREZ010000476.1:616-2778 GCA_020446285.1 Geminicoccaceae bacterium | reverse complement strand
GCCAGCACCATCAGGTCGGACGCGCCGTTGATGACCTTGGGGTGATCGTGGAACGCCGGAGTGCTCGCGACGAATCCGCCGATCTTGAGACACTTGCGGACCTTTGCGAGATCGCCGTCGAGTGCCGCCCGCAGCTGGGCGAGGATGTTCAGGGCGCACGCCTTCGCCGCGTCCTGTCCCTCTTCGGTGGTCACTTCGTCGCCGAGCCGGCCGGTATGGAGCAGCCGGCCGTCCCGGAATGGCAACTGCCCGGAGATGTAGATGGTCCCGCCCGAACGGGTCCATGGCACATAATTGCCGGCTGCGGCGGCGACGGATGGCAGGTCCAGTCCCGCCGCCTCGAGACGTTCGATGATTCCCTCGGCCAAGAAGCGCACTCCCATGTTCGGGGACGGTGAGATGCGTTCCCCGTTCAACGCGTATCATACATAAGGGCATATGACTTGAAGTTGAAGGCGCGCCATGCGTCCCCCATTGCGACCGGTGTCCCGATCTGCCCGTTGCGACCGGTGTCCCGATCTGCCCGTTGCGACCGGTGTCCCGATCGGGCGGCATGGGGTTTTTGCCTTGAATGTTGTGTTACGCGTCGATTTCGAGCAACCTATGAGAAGAACCGGGAACCACGCGCGTGGTTTTCGACCCCACGAACGAGAGCAGCTGATGACAGCCCGATATCGAATGCCCGCCGAGTGGGAGCCGCACAGTCGTTGCTGGATGGCGTGGCCGTGCAGAAAGGCGCTCTGGGGAGATTGTCTCGAAGAGGCCCGTCTGGCCTATGCCGAGGTGGCGCGGACCATTGCCGCCTTCGAGCCGGTGACCATGATCGTCTCGCCGGGACTGACGGCGGATGCCTCGCTCACGCTCGGGTCGGGGATCCGCATCCTTCCGCTCGAACATGACGACAGCTGGACCCGCGACACGGCTCCGACCTTCGTTCACGATCTCGAAACGGGCGGACTTGCCGGTGTCGACTGGCGGTTCAACGGCTGGGGCGAGATCGCCACCGGCATCGCCGAGGACAAGGCGATGGCCGGCCGCATCCTCGACCATCTGCAATTCGACCGCATCGCTTCCGACCTGACCACCGAAGGTGGCGCCATCCATGTCGATGGCGAGGGCACGGCGATCCTCTGCGCCGCATCGCTGCTGGATCCCAACCGCAATCCCGGCCGCGAGCGAGGGGAGGTCGAGGCGGAACTCGGGCGCACGCTCGGCATTCGCCGGACCATCTGGCTGGAGCATGGCCTGACCGATGACGAGACCGCCGGCCATGTCGACAATATCGCCTGCTTCGCCGGCCCGGCGAAGGTGGTGACGCTCGATCCCGAAACGGCGATCGACGAGGACAAAGCGGGTCTCGAAGCCAATCTGGAGACGCTGCGCGAGGCGACCGACGCCGCCGGCCGGCCGCTCGAGATCACCACCCTGCCGCTCCCGGCGCGCAAGACCCGCGCATCCGGCGGCCTGCTCACCCGCAGCTACATCAATTTCTATGTGGCCAATGGCGCCATCATCATGCCATCCTTCGACGATTCCGCCGACAAGACCGCGCGCCGGCGGTTGCAGGCACTGTTCCCCGACCGCGAAATTCTGCAGGTCGAGGCCAATGCCATTCTCGAAGGCGGCGGCGGCATTCACTGCATCACCCAGCAGCAGCCGGCACCGCTGGCGGACTGAGTTTCGCCGTTTCCCCTGTTTGCGTTTTCATGCGGTCTTTCGCGCGGGCGGTGCATGGGCTAGCCTGTGGCGAAATGAGGTAACCGGGCTCAGGGGGAGCGGGAATCGATGAAGACCATGCAGGGGCCGGCGCTGTTTCTTGCGCAGTTCGCCGGCGACGAGGCGCCGTTCAATTCGCTCGACAGCATCTGTGAATGGGCCGCGGAGCTCGGCTATCGCGGGGTGCAGATACCGAGCTGGGACGGCCGTCTGTTCGATCTCGCGAAGGCCGCCTCCTCGAAGGATTATTGCGACGAGGTCAAGGGGATCGCCGCCGGTCACGGGCTGACGGTCACCGAGCTTTCGACCCATCTGCAGGGCCAGCTCGTCGCCGTTCATCCGGCCTATGACGAGATGTTCGACGGGTTCGCCGATCCCTCCGTGCACGGCAATCCGAAGGCGCGGCAGGAATGGGCGGTGGAGCAGGTGAAGATGGCCGCCACCGC
>JAGREZ010000476.1:337-459 GCA_020446285.1 Geminicoccaceae bacterium | reverse complement strand
GTCGATTACGGTTACGAGATCCATCCGGGCGAGGATCTGTTCGACGGCGCCACCTTCGAGATGTTCCTCGAACGGCTGAAGGGCCATCCGCGCTGCACGATCAACTACGATCCGTCGCACTT
>JAGREZ010000476.1:0-218 GCA_020446285.1 Geminicoccaceae bacterium | reverse complement strand
ATCAGTCCTGGGTGAACCGTGCCGGCCGGTTCCGCTCGCTCGGCGACGGACAGGTCGATTTCGCCTCGATCTTCTCGAAGCTCGCGGCGTATGATTACGACTACTGGGCGGTGCTGGAATGGGAATGCTGCCTCAAGCATCCCGAGGAGGGTGCACGCGAGGGGGCGCCGTTCATCGAGGCGCACATCATCAGGGTGACCGAGCGCGCGTTCGACGAT
>JAGREZ010000475.1 GCA_020446285.1 Geminicoccaceae bacterium | reverse complement strand
GCCGCAATCCTTGAAATACCGCACGATCGTGCCCGCCTCGAATTGCCATCTGATCCCATGAGCGCCTTCGCGATGCGCCCCTCGTCGAAAATACCGCCCGAACGAACGGGCTCGATCGCGCTCAGGACGTACACAATTCACGCTACCGAGCGATCCGCCATTCAGAGCGATTCCATGCCGCCACAGACGCTGAGCGCCTGGCCGCTGATGCTGGCACCGGCATCGGAGCAGAGAAAGAGCGCCATTTCGGCGATATCGCGAGCCGTCACCAGTTTGCGAAGGGCGACCTTCTCGACATACTCCGCCTCGACATCGGCCGGACTGACGCCCAGTTGCACCGCGCGCGCGTCGAAAACCGCCCGGATCCGCTCTCCGGCGACCGGCCCCGGCAGGATGGCGTTGACGCGCACGCCATGCGGCCCCAGTTCGCCGGCGAGACTTTTCGTGAACCCGACGACCGCCCATTTGGCGGCGGCGTAGGGTGTGCGCAGCGGATAGCCGATCCGCCCGGCGACCGACGACATGTTGACGATGCTGCCGCCCGTCACCTTGAGCCACGGAACGGCCAGCCGGGTGCAGTAGAAGCTGCCGGTGAGGTCGACATCGATGGTACGCCGCCAGTCCTCCGGTGCGATCGCCTCGACGGGTGCGGTCGGACCGGCGACACCCGCATTGTTGACGAGAATGTCGAGCCCGCCCCATTCGGCTTCGATCGCGGCGAACAGTGCCTCGACATCGCTTTCGTTCGAAACGTCGCAACGGCTTTTTCGATACGCGCCGCCGGTGGCATCGAGTGCGGTATCGTCGACGTCGCAGATCCATACATCCGCGCCCTCGTCACGAAACAGCCCGGCCATCTCCAGACCGATGCCGCCCGCACCGGCGGTAATCAGCGCGCGCTTGCCCGACAGCCTCGCTGTGCCCATGTCATGCCTCCCTCGCCGATGATGCTACGCTCCCCGTCGTCGATCCGGCGTAGCATGCGGCCGCGGCTTCGCCAATCGCCGTGATACGGTCGGTCCGGGCGCGGTTTCCCTTGTCGCGCACGCCATTCTCGCGTCAACTCCGGCACATCGGGAGAACGGGGAGGACAGAGATGAAAATCGCGAGGATCGACGACCTGCATTGCGATGCCGGCTGGCGCAACTGGTCATTCCTGAAAATCACCAGCGACGATGGCGCGGTGGGCTGGTCGGAATACAATGAATGCTATGGCAGCGGCGGGCTCACGGGGGTCATCCGCAAGCTCGCCGGGCATCTCGTGGGTCTCGATCCGCGTCCGGTCGAGCGGCATGTGGCTTTCATGCACGCCATCACCCGTCAGGCTCCCGGCGGCCTTGCCCAGCAGGCGATCGCGGCCATCGAGAACGCCCTCGTCGATCTCAAGGCGCGCGCGCTCGGCATTCCCGTCGCCGAGATGCTCGGCGGCCCGGTCCGCGACCGGCTGCGCCTCTACTGGTCGCATTGCGGCTCCTATCGCCTGCAACATGCCGATGCGATGGGCATGAAACCCGTCCGCTCACTCGCCGATCTGGAGGAACTGGCGGTTCAGGTGAAGGAACGCGGCTTCACCGCCCTCAAGACCAACATCTTCGTCTTCGATGCGGATCCGCCCTGGATGTACCAGCCGGGCTTCGCCCATCAGCCCGGCTGGCCGGAACTCAACGCCGATCGTGACATGCTGGAGATCATCGAAAAACAGATGTGGGCCCTTCGCGACGCGGTCGGCGACGAGACGGACCTGCTGCTCGACCTCAACTTCAATTTCAGGACGGAGGGCTATCTCGAGGTCGGTCGTGTGGTCGAGCCGTTCAACCTGCTCTGGCTGGAAATCGACAGCTACGACCCCAGGGCGCTCGCGACCATCCGATCGAGGATCCAGACGCCGGTGGCATCCATGGAAAGCCTCTTCCACCGGCGCCAGTTCCGCCCCTTCCTCGATGCGCAGGCCGCCGATGTGGCCATTGTCGACATCCCCTGGAACGGCATTCTCGAAGGGGTGAAGGTGGCGACCATGGCCGAAAGCTACGAGGTCAATTGCGCCCCGCACAATTTCTACGGCAATCTCTCCACCATGATGAGCGCGCATTTCTGCGCCGCCATCGGCAATTTCCGTATCATGGAGATCGATATCGACGACGTGCCCTGGAAGGACGAGGTGGTGAGCCCGCCGGTGATCGAGGGCGGGATGCTGCATCTGCCGACGGGTCCGGGCTGGGGCTGCGAGGTGAACGAGAAGGCGATCCTCGCCCATCCGCCGAAGAACTGAGACGGGCTCTGCCGGAATCCGTTTCAGCCGCGACCCGGCGGAAGAACCAGAAAGCGGCTCTGCCCGAGATCGGCGCGCGAGAACGCGATCCGGCTGGATGAGGCTTCCTGCATCGGCCATTCGTCGCCGAGCAGCGTGGCGAAGCGGTCTGTCGCCTGCTGGCCGAAGAAATGCATGGGAATGACGATCTTCGGGCGGATCTGCTGCACCACCATCGCCATCTCCGGCAGGCTCATCGTGTACGCCCCGTCAATGGGCACGAAGAGAATGTCGATGATCCCGAGTTCGCCGAGATGGGTGTCGGTGAGCACATGATGCAGGTGGCCCAGATGGGCGAGGCACAGATCCTCGGTCTCGAAGACGAAGATCGAATTGCTGTTGGCCTGCGCGCCGGCACGCCCGTGGACGCTCGTCGGGATGTTGCGCACACGCAGATCGCCGACCTCGACATCGTGAACGGCCATCGTGTTGTTCTCGCCCCAGCCACGAAGCGCATGGTCGATGCCGGGATCGGGGAACGGTGTGTAATGCGTATTGTGGGCATTGTTCATGGTGACGATGCCGGGCAGCGCGCCGGCACCGTGAACGCCATGATAGTCGGTGACCGCGCGAACGCCCTCGCGGGTCTCGATCGTGAAACTCGAATGGCCGAGATAGGTGATCTCGACGGTCTTGCCTTCGGGAATGACGGAAAGCTGCATGGAGGCGAACTGCGGACCAGCCTCGCGCCCGGCGAGCGGAAAGCACCCCCTCGCGAGGGAGGTGGACGGCATGACCGATACAGCCAGCGACAGAACGAACGCCAGGGCGCAGATCGAACGCGATATCACGAACCTTCCTCCCGATTGTTCCCGCAACACGCTGTCAGACAGCATCGGGGCTCGGGTCGTTCATGTCATGACCACTCACGCAACCGTGATCCGGCATGATGTGCAGGACGGTTCGGCGGACGAGGCGGCGGGCGGAGTGCGGCTTTGGCTCGCGAAACGCTCAATCGACCTCGACAGCTGCCCGCACCGCCTTTCGCCCGGACGGCTCCGGGCCCGTTGCTCCCTCGTCGAAGGTGAAGAAGGTGCAGCTTCCATCCGACATCACCGCCGACCGGCGGCCGAACAGCATCCCGGTTGCGCGGGTGACGGGATAGTCGAGCGCATCGAGCAGGCTTCGCTCCTCGTCGACATCGAGAGCGATGATCGGGATTCCCGCATCATCGAGCGAGGCGAGGCGATGATTGAGCGGATCCCGACTGAGCGGCACCGCGTCCCGTCCGCGAAGCGAGAGGCTGGGCATGGCCACGCGCGCGACCTTGTTGCGGACGATCCAGGGAACATCGATCTCGCCCGGATCATCGGTGCGGATGCCGATGCGCAAATTCTGCGGCAACGCCGGCAGCTTCGGCAGCAGGCGACGCGCCTCGTCCATGCCGACGACGATCACGAGTTCGACGGCGCCGGTCAGGGGATCGGCGGCGAGCCTGTCGAGGCGATGCAGCAATGCACCATCACCGAGCGCCGCGAGCGATGCTTCGGCGACGAGCTCGCGGTCGATGAGATCCGCCGCATGGGTCTCCATCATCGCCACCGCGCGTTGCAGGACGGCCGCGTCGAAACGATGCAGCTGATCCTTTGGCACCTTGTGGCGGATGAGCTGGGCTCGTCCGACCGAACGTTTCGGCGATGTCGCGAGCCGCCCCTCGACATGCAGACCATTCCAGCGCCGCTGCGGAACGATCACCAGCGGCGATGCAATGCAGCGAAGCCCGCTCCGCGCACCGCCCGCCGCCGGCCGTTCGGCAGGCTCCGCCTTGCCGGCGGCGACACGCGAGCGGGTGGTATCACCCTTCTTGCGAGTGCGGATTTCGCTGTGGCGGGTGGCGGGCGACCCCTCGATCCCGGCCGGCACCCGTGATGCCGCGGCCGTCCTTGCCGGCTTGCCCGAAACGACCTCGCGGTCTTCAGGCATGTCGTCGAAGGCAGCGTCCGTCAGCTTGGCGAGCGACCTGAAGGGCTCGCGATCCTCTGCCGCGATGGCGGACGGATGGTGCCCCGCATGGCGGTGGGGTTGCCAGTCGCGCATGTCGAGGGCATCGACCGTGGTCCGGCCGTCACCGCTCATGCCGATGATCCCCATGAGCTCGCTTGCGATCCTTCGAGCCACGAGACGCAGGGAATCGAAATTCATGACATGTCCTTCCGGGAGCGCCCCTTCACGCTGGCGGCGAAGGAGATAGACTCCGAGCAGAGCGGTGGAAATCAGCGCGATTGCGGCCATATGGCCAAGGATGGGAACGAGAAACGATGGCGGCAGGACGAAAGCGGCACCGGCAAGGCCCAGAACATATCCCGCGGCAAGTGCGATCCAGAAAAAACGTGGCATCCTCGATATCCCCGGCTGGCCGCATGAGGAATAAACGGAGGATCCTAATTTATTGTTAACGCCCGTTAAGCCTGAACGAAATCATGGTTGAGACGAATGCCCCGGAACTGCCGGCCGTACTCGCGACATGGTTCGAAGGCCGTGGCTGGCAGCCGCGCCACCACCAGCTCGCCATGCTCGAAGGCGGCGGGAACGCGCCGGACACGCTGCTGATCGCCCCGACCGGCGGCGGCAAGACCCTGGCAGGCTTCCTGCCGAGCCTCGTCGATCTCATCGAAAACGGCTCGCGCCAGTCCCTGCACACGCTCTACATCTCGCCGCTCAAGGCGCTCACCACCGATGTCGCGCGCAACCTGCAGACACCCGTGGCCGAAATGGAACTCACCGTCAGCATCGAGACCCGTACCGGAGACACACCGCAGAATCGTCGCCAGCGGCAGCGCCGCAAGCCGCCGGACATGCTGTTGACGACGCCCGAAAGCCTCGCCCTGCTGCTTTCCTACGAGGATTCCGGGAACATGTTCGGGAACCTGCGGGCGGTCATTCTCGACGAGCTTCACGCCATCGCCACGAGCAAGCGCGGTGCTCTTCTTGGTCTCGGCCTTGCCCGGCTTCGCCGCATCGCACCGGGCGCGCGCTTCATCGGTCTTTCCGCCACCATCGCCGACCCGCCGGCAATGCTCCGCTTCCTCACCCCGGCCGTCGACCGGGCACGCATCATCAACGCGCGGGGCGGTGAAAGACCCGAGACCGAGATCGCGCTCGCCGATGCATGCATGCCCTGGTCGGGCCATATGGCGCTCTATGCGACCGCCATGGTCTTTGCGCGGATCGAGCAGGTCCGGACGGCGCTCGTCTTCGTCAACACCCGCGCCCAGGCCGAGCTCCTTTTCGGTGCACTCTGGAAGATGAACGAAAGGAGCCTGCCCATCGCCCTGCATCACGGCAGCCTCGCGGTCGATCAGCGGCGCAAGGTCGAGGCGGCCATGGCGCGGGGCGATCTGCGCGCGGTGGTCTGTACCTCTTCGCTCGATCTCGGCATCGATTGGGGCAATGTCGATCTCGTCATTCAGGTAGGTGCACCCAAGGGCGTAAGCCGCCTGCTCCAGCGCATCGGTCGCGCCAATCACCGTTTCGACGAGGCAAGCCGCGCGGTTCTGGTGCCCGCCAACCGCTTCGAGGTGCTGGAGTGCATCGCCGCCGAGGAAGCCATGCGCGAAGGCGCACTGGACGCCGACCCGCCAGCGCACGCGGCCCTCGACGTGCTCGCCCAGCATGTGCTCGGAACGGCCTGCGCCGGCCCGTTCGATCCGGACCTGCTGTTCGAGGAAGTCGGCTGGACAGCCCCCTATGCCGACCTCGATCGCACGACCTTCGACGAGGTGGTGGAATTTGTTGCCACGGGTGGATATGCGCTTGGCGGCTATGACCGGTTCCGCCGACTGGCGAAGCAGGAGGACGGGACGTTCCGCCTCGCCGATCCGCGCATGATCCGCGCCTATCGCATGAATGTCGGCACCATCGTCGAGGCGCCCGTCATGCGGGTACGTCTGGGACGCGGGCGCGTTCTCGGCGAAATCGAGGAGTATTTCGTCTCGATGCTGACGCCGGGCGACAGCTTTCTGTTCGCCGGCAGGCTTCTCGAACTGGTCGGCATCCGCAACAATGAGGTCATGGCCCAGCTGGCCAAATCAGCCAGTGAGCCGAAGATCCCCGCCTATGCCGGCGGCCGCCTGCCCCTGTCGAGCCACCTTGCCAAGCGCGTCCGCCGCATCCTCGCCGAGCCCGGGCGATGGACGGACCTGCCGTCGCAGGTCGGCGAATGGCTGCGACAACAGGAAGAACGCTCCGCGCATGTGCAGGATGACGAACTGCTGGTTGAAACCTTCGAGCGACGCGGCCGCCACTATCTCGTCGCCTATGGTTTTGCCGGCCGCAATGCCCACCAGACTCTGGGCATGCTGCTCACCAGACGCCTGCAGCGCGCGGGCTGCCGACCGCTCGGCTTTGTCGCCTCGGATTACTGCATCGCCACATGGAGCCTCGAACCGCCGGCTGATGTCGAATCCCTCTTCAGCCTCGATCTTCTCGGCGACGATCTCGAGGAATGGATGGCCGAGAGCAGCATGACCCGACGCCTGTTCCGCAATTGCGCGGTCGTCGCGGGACTGATCGAACGCCGTCATCCGGGTGCCGAGAAGACCGGCCGTCAGGTCACCTTCAACGCCGATCTCATCTATGACGTCCTGCGCAAGCACGAGCCGGACCATATCCTCCTGCGCGCGGCACGCATCGAGGCCGCGCAGGGCCTGACCGACATCCGCCGTCTGAGCGATCTTCTCAACGAGGTGCAGGGCCGCATCCGCCACCGCAGGCTCGACCGCATCTCGCCCTTCGCGGTGTCGATCATCGCGACCATCGGCCGCGAACGGGTCGAGGGCGACAGTGTCGATGCGATGCTCGACGACATCACCCGCGATCTGCTCGACGAGGCGCTTCCATGATGGTGACAGGGGAAGCCGTGCATCCGGCCACGCTCTCCTTCGGCGACGAAACGCTCCTGCTCGATCCGCGCGGCGTACTGCTGCATGAGGCCAGCCGCACCCTCATCGTCGCCGATCTGCACCTCGAAAAGGGCAGCGCGTTCGCCCGGCGCGGCACCATGCTGCCGCCCTATGACACACTCGTCACACTGAAGAAGCTCGCTGCGATCGTCGCGGAATGGCGGCCGGAACGGCTGATAAGCCTTGGCGACGGCTTCCACGACACGGCGGGAGCACGATTCCTCACGGGCGAGGCCGCCGACCGCCTCGAGGCGCTCGCGCGAGAGGTCGAATGGGTCTGGATACGCGGCAATCACGATGAAACCCTGCCGGACACGCTTCCGGGATCGACCGTCGACGAAATCCGCATCGGCGGGCTCACCCTGCGCCACCTGCCCGATCGGCGGACCGACGGGCTCATTGCGGGTCATCTCCACCCGGTCGCGCGCATCGGCAACCGCCAGCGCCGCACGCGCCGTCCCTGCTTCATCCATGACCGCCGCCTGCTGATCCTGCCGGCCTTCGGCAGTTATACGGGCGGGCTCAATGTCCTCGATCCCGCCATCGCCACCCTGTTCGATACGGCCGCGACGACCCATATCACGGGCGAAACGCGATTGTTCGAATGTCCGGCCACACGCCTCATGCCCGATCCGCCGGACTGGCGCCGCCACCGGATGTGAACGACACTCATGCAACCCGACCTCTTCCATCCACGACAAACCCGGATGTCATGTCCATGACCGCACCGATCGTCTTGTGGCTGCGCGACGATCTGCGGACGGGTGATCATCCGGCCCTGCATGCGGCGGTGTCATCGGGCAAGCCGGTCCTGCCGCTCTTCATTCTCGATGACGCGGCCGCCGGTGCCTGGCGGGCGGGCGGTGCCGCTCGCTGGTGGCTGCATCACGCGCTCGAAGCCCTGGAGATGCCCGTCCTTCGGCGCGAGGGAGACTCCGCCACCATTCTCGACGAGGTGATCGAGGCAACCGGCGCCGACACGGTTTTCTGGACCCGTCGGTACGAGCCTTTCGCCATCGGACAGGACAGAAAGATCAAGGCCGACCTCAAGGCACGCGGAATCCGGGTCGCGAGCTTTCCCGGCCGCACCCTCTTCGAGCCCTTCGGGATCCGGCAGAAGAACGGCGGGCCGTACAAGGTCTTCACGCCCTATTTCAGGCAATGGCAGAGCGGACTCGGGCATCTCGTCTGTCTTCCGCGGCCCGACGCCACACGCTGGTCCGACCATGGTCTCGACAATGATGATCTTCGCTTGCTGCCCACCGCCCCCGACTGGGCTGGCGGGCTGCGCGAGAGCTGGCGGGTGAGCGAGGAAGCAGCGCGCGAACGGCTGGACGCATTTGTCGAGGAAGCGCTCGACAGCTACGCGAAGGACCGTGATTTCCCCGCCATCGCCGGCGTTTCGCGGCTCTCGCCCTTCCTCCATGCGGGCCTGATCTCGCCTCGGCAGATCGTGGCACGGCTGCAGATGGTGGAGGATGAAAGGACATTCGCCTATCTCCGCCAGATCGCATGGCGCGACTTCGCGGCACACTGCCTGTTCCACAATCCGGCCATGCCGGAAACCTCCCTGCGCGCCGGGTTCGAGGCATTTCCCTGGCGCGATGATGCAGAACGGCTGCGTGCCTGGCAGGAGGGGCGAACCGGGTTTCCCGTCGTCGATGCCGGGATGCGCGAGCTCTGGCAGACGGGCTATATGCACAATCGCGTGCGCATGCTCACGGGGTCCTTTCTCACCAAGAACCTCATGATCCACTGGCGCAGTGGCCTCGAATGGTTCCATGACACACTGGTCGATGCCGATCTGGCGAACAATTCGATGGGCTGGCAATGGGTTGCCGGCAGCGGAATCGACGCCGCACCCTATTTCCGCATCTTCAATCCGACCGTGCAGGGCGAGCGCTTCGATCCGAACGGCGACTATGTCCGCCGTTTCGTGCCCGAACTCGCAAGGCTGCCGGCCGAATGGATCCACAAACCCGCCGATGCGCCGGCGGACGTTCTCGACCGCGCCGATGTCCGCCTCGGTGCAAGCTATCCCAGCCCCATTGTCGACCATGCCACGGCGAGAAACCGTGCGCTCGAAGCCTTCCGCAACATGAAGGCGAGCTGACCCGCGTCAGAAGAGGGTCATCCAGCGACGTGCGATTTCCCTGCCCGTCGCCTTCGCCGCGTCGAGATACCGGTCCGCCTGTGCGGCGAGCATCGCCGGCACGGCATCGTCGCCCGTGAGCCTTGCCCGCATCCGTCCCCAGTTCGCAACGATCGCCTCGTCGACCTCGACATGCCCCTGAAACGCGTGAACCCTCTCTCCATGGCGAAAGGCATGATCGGGACAGGTAGCACTGGTCAGGAGCGGCGTGGAATCGGCGGGGCGGGTGAAACAATCGTCATGCCACTGCATGATGTGGATGCGCTCCGGCAAACCGCCGGTCAGCGGATCGTCCTCACCGCATCGTTCGAGCTCGACGAAACCGAATTCCCGGTGCGTGTCCGGGAACACCGTGCCGCCAAGGGCGCGGGCGATGAGCTGCGCACCGAGACAGATGCCGAGGACGGGCCGATCCTCCCGATAGTGGCGAATGAGATCGAGCAGGCCGACGAGGTGCGGCCAGTGCGCGTCATCCACCGCACACTGCACGCCACCGAGCAGGATGAGCCCGTCGAAGCGGCGATGCGCGTCCGTTACCTCGATCCCGTTCGAGCAGTCGATGACGGTGATATCGCTGCCCGCTTCGGCAATCGGGCCGGCCAGTGCGCCGAGCGGCGATTCGGGGGAATGCTGCAGAACCAGGATACGCGGCACTGGACTGATCATCGCGGGCGCTTTCACATGTCGGACGCTGACATTGACGGAGGGCTCGCGGTCAACATATGACCGCCTGCGTCCCTTGCATATTTCGAAAAGAAAGCCGATCGATGGAGCAGTCGCCGGAACTGGCCGAAGCCGAGAAGGAGATCGTCGAGGAGTTCGAACTGTTTGACGAACCCCGCGAAACGATCGAGCACATTGTCGAACTCGGCAGGGAACTGCCGCCGATGGCGGATGCGCTGAAGAACGAGACCACGCGCGTGCGCGGCTGCCAGAGCCAGGTCTGGCTGGCGGCGGACCTCGACACCACCAGCGGACGGATGCAGCTTGCCGCCGACAGCGATGCCGTGATCGTCAAGGGTCTGGTCGTTCTGGTACTGCGCCTGTTCGACAATCGAAAGCCCGGGGACATTGCCGGATGGGAGACCGATGTATTCGAGCGGATCGGGCTCGGCCGGATGCTGACCCCCGGCCGCCAGAACGGCCTTTATGCGATGCTCGCCCGGATCCGTCAGCTTGCGGCCGCGCTCGCTGCGACCCGCGACCGACCCTGACCCGGCACCGTCCTGAAGCAGGATGGTATCGCATGTTTTTCAACAAATGAAGAACATCAGTCTGTTGCCACCAAATCACTCTTGACGAAAAATGGCACAAACCCTATGAACGCGCCCCAAGGCGTTTATCCAGCCTACAAAAAAAAGTAGCCGGGTCCGAAGACCCGGCCAAGTAGATCAGGGAGGCTAAACGTCTGGATGGGAGAGCCCGTGGGGCTGTCCTGGGAGCGAACTCTGACATTCGCTCCAGCTCGCCCCCTCGAAGGGAGGAGCTCAGCAAGGCGTCCAGAGGCTCCGCCTGTGCTGCAATGCAATAATTAAGCGTTTCGGCTGGCGCAGACCA
>JAGREZ010000474.1 GCA_020446285.1 Geminicoccaceae bacterium | reverse complement strand
CTTGACCCTGCCGTTAGTTTTGCGGCGGTGCTTGTGTGTGGGGGGAGATGGATTTCGTGCGGATGGTGTGGGCGATGGCAGGGCTGGTGGCGGTCGGGCTTGGGGCGGCGGGGGTCGTTCTGCCGCTTCTGCCGACAACGCCGTTCATGCTGGTTGCCGCCTTCTGTTTCGCCCGCTCGTCGCCGCGCCTGCATCGCTGGCTCATGGAGCATCGTCTTTTCGGACCGGCGATCGTCAACTGGCGGCGCCACGGGGCAATCGACCGGCGCTCTAAGATTCTGGCCACCGGGTTCTGTGCGGTGGCGCTGGTTCTCTCGTCCGTGGCCGGTCTTTCGATGGCCGTGCTCACCGTGCAGTTCATCATTCTCGCCTGCGTGATGCTGTTCATCTGGACGCGGCCCGATGCACCGGACGGATGAGTTCCGTCTGACGGGCTCAGAGTTCGATCACCTCCCGCTTGTCGATGGAGCGGGCGGCGGCGAGCACGATGTCGAGGCTGGCGATGGCGTCCTGCATGTGCCGGGAAAGATCGAGATCCTCCTCGATCGCACGCAGCAGAAAGCGCTGCTCGCGCTCGCAAAGCGCGTCGTGATCGGGCTCGTCGCTCATGTCGAACAGTTCGTCGGCACGGCCCGGATCGGCATGGTGCAGGAGGATGCGACTGGTCCTCGTATGTGCGCCGATGTCATCGGAGCGGACATCGCCGGCGCTTTCCGCCATGACGATGGACACAGAGCCACGGGGGCCGATCACATCCTTCACGAAGAATGCGGTCTCGCTCATCATCGGCCCCCAGCCGGCTTCATACCAGCCGATGGAGCCGTCATCGAAGGCCACCTGCAGCATGCCGTAATTGTCGCGCCCGACCTCGTCACTCAGCCTTGCGCCGAGAGCATGCACGCGAACCGGCCGCGCATCGGTCATCTGGCACATCACATCGACATAATGCACGCCGCAATCGACGATGGGCGGAAAACTCCGCATCAGCCGCTTGTGCGCTTGCCAGGCATCGCCCGTGGATTGCTGGTTCAGGTTCATGCGGAAGACCAGCGGTGTGCCGAGCGTGCGGGCGAGCTCGATGAAACGGATCCATGAGGGATGGTGGCGGAGGATATAGCCGATCACGAGCTTGCGCCCGGTCCGCACCGCCGTCTCGACGACGCGCCTTGCATTCACGGCACTGTCGGCGACGGGCTTTTCGACGAAGACATGCGCGCCCGCCTCCATGGCGGCGATGGCGAATTCGGCATGGGTATCGGGAAGCGTGTTGACGGAAACGACCTCCGGGGCGAGTGCCGCGAGCGCCTCGTGAAAGTCGCTGAAGCGTGCGGCACCGCGAAGCTCGTCCGGCAGGTCGCGCGTGGCGATGCCGCGCTCGCAGACACCTGCCACCTCGAACCCGTCGATCCGGGCACAGGCGAGCGCGTGGCTCATGCCCATGCTGCCGAGACCCACCACCAGAACGCGCCGTGCCGCCATGAATCTGCTCCCTGTTCGCCCAAGCCTGCGCAATCTCCGCCGACAAGTCCAGCAGCACCTGCCCGTCTGAAGGGGTGATGCCTCTCGTTGACGATTTCACCTTGACCGGAACAGGCTGGCGACCGATCCCGTGCGGGAGCGGCGGGCGGTTCCACGAAAGAAGAGGGTGCCATGACATCTGCAACGAAACGGCTCCGGCCGGTGCGCGAGCTTGAGAATGAATGGATCGGGCTTCATGACGGGACACGGCTCGCCGCCCGGATCTGGCTGCCGGAGGATGCGTGGATCGAGCCGGTTCCGGCGATCCTCGAATATCTGCCCTACCGCAAGCGCGATGGGACGGCGGTGCGTGACGCGCTCACCCATCCGTATTTCGCCGCCCGCGGCTATGCCTGCATTCGTGTGGACATGCGCGGCTCGGGCGAGTCCGACGGTTTCATGCAGGATGAATATTTCAGACAGGAACAGGACGACGCCATCGAGGTGATCGAATGGCTGCGGACGCAGGCCTGGTGTACCGGCCGTGTGGGGATGATGGGCATCTCCTGGGGCGGTTTCAACGGCTTGCAGGTGGCGGCACGGCAACCCGAAGGGCTCGATGCCGTGGTCACGCTCTGTTCCACCGCCGACCGCTACGCGGATGACGTGCATTACAAGGGCGGTTGCGTGCTGCTCGAGAATCTTGGCTGGTCGGCAACCATGCTCTCCTACATGTCGCGCCCGCCCGATCCGCAACTGGTCGGCGACCGCTGGAAGCGCATGTGGCTGGAGAGGCTCGCCGCCCAGCCGCATCTTGCCGAGGTCTGGCACGAGCACCAGCAGCGCGACGCATACTGGAAGCACGGCTCCATCTGCGAGGATTATTCGTCCGTTCGCGCTGCCGTTCTCGCCGTCGGCGGCTGGGGCGATGCCTACAGGAACACCGTGCCGACACTGGTCGAGAAGCTCGGACATACGCCCTGCAAGGGGATCATCGGTCCCTGGGTGCACAAATATCCCCACTTCGCCGTTCCCGGTCCGCGCATCGGCTTCCTGCAGGAAGCCCTTCGCTGGTGGGACCGTTATCTCAAGGATATCGATACCGGCGTGGAGAACGACCCGGATTATCGTGTCTATTGTCAGGATGGCGGGCCGCCGCAAACCCGATATGAGCACCGGCCGGGACGCTGGCTGGCCGAAGCGGTCTGGCCGTCACCGGATGTCGCACAGCACCGCCTCCGGCTCGCGCGCGACGGGCTTGCCGGGCAAGCCGACGAACCGCTCGACGTGAGCATCCGCACGCCCGAGGATGTGGGTGCCATGGCCGGCGAATATTGCGCCATCTGGCTCGGTCCCGACCTGCCCGGCGACCAGCGCGCGGATGACGCATTCTCCTTCACCATCGACGGACCGGTGATCGCGGAGGAGACGATCATCCTCGGGGCTCCGGCACTCAGCCTCGAGCTCGCCAGCGACCGGCCGCAGGCGCATATTGCCGTCCGCCTGAATGCCATCAATCCGGACGGATCGGTGGAGCGCATCACCTATGGCGTGCTCAATCTCTCCCAACGCCACGACCGCGAGCGACCGGAGCCGATGCGACCGGGGGAGGTCGAGACGATCAGCATCACCCTCGATCATTGCTGCCATGCGCTCAAGCCGGGCCAGCGGCTGCGGGTGGCGATCTCCACCGCCTACTGGCCGCTCATCTGGCCGGATCCGGAACCGGTGACGCTGACCCTCACGCTCGGCCGCTCGTTCCTCGATCTGCCGGTCAGGGCTGCGTCGGACGGGCCGGAGCCGGTCTTCGCCGACGTCGAGACCGCCGAACCGCTGGCCCTGCGCAACCACCGTCCCCAGCGCCATGAGAGGCGGATCCTGCGCTCGCTTGCCACAGGCGTGACCACCATGGAGATGTTCGACGATTTCGGCGAGGACGAGGACATGACGCATGGTCTCATCACCGGGCATATCGCCCGCGAGATCTACACCATCCACCCGAACGATCCGACTTCGGCGACCGCGCGCATGCACTGGAGCCAGACGCTGACGCGCGGCGAATGGAACGTCCGCACGGAAGCCGTGTGCGACATGCGCTGCGATCGCGAATACTGGTATGTCGAGGGCGAGGTCGAGGCCTTCGAGGACGGCCTGTCCCTTTATGCCAAGAGCTGGAAGACGCGCATACCGCGACGGATGGTGTGACGGCAATCGTTCCCGCTGCGAACAGCGGGGTTTCGTTCTTGCGTTCAGGCGCCACTCCCGGTCGGTCGCTGGTCGGAGCTTCGCTCCTCCATTCCCGTCGCAGCGGGGCAAGGGCCCGGCGCGTTTACACCTTTCCGGCGATGGTGATGCCGAATTTCGTGCAATTGCGGGTCAGTTTTTCCCAACGCAGCGCATCGTCCGACTGGATCTTCCTGCGGGCAGCTGCCAACCGGTCGTAGAGCCGGCCGGCCCGGGCCTTGAGGCTCGTCGGATCGACCACGTCGAGCTTCCACCATTCATCGATCGGCAGGATGTCTTCCTTGCCGGTGACCTTTGTCTTGACCTGTTTCCAGCCGTTTCTGCTCTTTTCCCATCCGGTCTTCGCCGCGAGCGTGACACCTTCGGCAATGGGTGCGAACAGCTTGTCGGCCACAAGCTTGCGTAGTCTGACATAGTTCTCGCGCATCTTCGTCGCACCTTGCCGCGCCGCCTTCGCACCCTTGCCGGCATTGTCGGAGATGACGCCGGCGAGATCGCTTGCAGCCTTCTTGACCGCCGTTCCGTCACCGGCTTTCGCCGCAGCCGACAATACGGATTTCAGCTTCCGGCCGACGCGCGACGCCTGTGCCGCCTTCACCCCGGTCTTCGCGAGTTGCGCCGCCTTGCGCGATGCCTTCGCGGGGCCGTATCCGCCAAGCGTGGCGATACTGCCGACCACTTCAAGCGGTGAGGCGACCATGTCGGTCGTTGCCAGTGCGCATTCGGCCGTGGTGGTGGCGCAACCGGCCGCACAGGCCGTCGCGAACCGGCCCTCGCAGGCACTCCAGCAGACCGGGCCGACACCGTCGAAGCCGCTGTTGCACCTGGGGTAGCAAAGCCCGATCGGCGCCATTTCATAACCGGCGGGGCATGTATCTGCGGCGAAGCACCGGCCAAGATTGAAGAACTCGCCGGACTTGCACGTCATCGCACCCAACCCGCGCGATGACGCACCGCGTCCGCAGAACTCGCCATTGTTGGTGTAGCCTGCCTTGCAGTCCTTGTAGCATCGGCCGCCGGTGCGGAACTCGCCGGGTCCGCAGGTCATCGAGCTCATGCCCTTCGAATCGGCACCGCGA
>JAGREZ010000473.1 GCA_020446285.1 Geminicoccaceae bacterium | reverse complement strand
GGCCCCGCTCCCTGTCATCAGATAGTTTGACTGGTCCCATCAGGCCCGGAAGTTGTCAAGTTGATAATTCCGTCCGTTTTTCGGAATGCCATCCGGAAAACGATACAATCCATTGTTTTGCTGAATGAAAAACTTGCGCTGCTGCCAGTCGCAGGACTGGCTCCGGAATATCATTTGACAAATTCGGGAGCGGATTCCACAGTAATGGGACGCTGGCCGAACGCCAGTGGGCGGGGAGGCGTATAATCATGTCGCCGAGCATGTGGGCACAAGGTCAGGATCGCGCCGCCCTTCTGGGGGTCGCCCTGATGGTCGCCGTCTCGGCGATGATGGCCGTCGATTCGGTGATCGTGCGCTACCTGTCGCCCGGCGTTCATCCGTTCGTCATGGGTTTCACGCGGGCCTCCTTCGGCCTTCTGGCGGTGCTGCCCTGGATTCTCGCGCGCCGGAACATTCTCCAGACGAACTACCGGTTCCGTCATCTGCTGCGGGCCGTGCTCAAGCTTGCCGCACTGATCTGCTTCTTCTTCGCGTTCGCCTCGGCATCGCTGGCGGATGTGACCGCCATCGCCTTCACCGCACCGGTCTTCGTGACCATCGGCGCATGGTTCTATCTCTCGGAAAGTCCGCGAGCGTCGCGTATCGTCGCGGTGATCGCCGGTTTCGCGGGTGTGCTGATCGTGCTTCGCCCCGGACAGGCGGAGGGCGTTCCCGCCGGCCTGCTCTTCGCCCTGGCGGGAGCCATTCTCACGGCGGTCATCCAGCTGATCCTCAAGCGCATGTCGGCACATGATTCCACCGAAACGCTGGTTGCGTGGAACCTGATCCTGACCGTGCCGATCGCCCTCCTGCCGGCGCTTCTCGTCTGGTCGACGCCGACGCCTGTCGAATGGCTGCTGCTGGCGTTTCAGGGGGTCATGGGCGCCTTCAACATGATGCTCGCGACGAAGGCGTTCGCGCTCGCCGAAGCCTCGCTGATCGCGCCGGTCGACTTTCTGCGCCTGCCTTTCGTTGCCCTTCTCGGCTATCTGATCTTCTCGCAGACGGTGCCGGTTTCCACCTGGATCGGCGGTGCGCTGATCATCGCCGCGACCCCGCTCATGGCGCGAAGCGGCCGGCGCAGGGCGGGCGATGCGGCATGAACCGGCGATTGTCAGCCCAAGTTTGGAATATACATCTTTGGAATATACATCGGGATGCGAGTTTGTATCCTGACCACAAATCTCCGATGGACGATAGAATCTGTCGTGGATTTCCGGGCAGTCGCGGCAGCGAATGTCACAAACCAGATCATGGGAGGTAACCATGCCTTTGAAACCGGGCCGCATCTTTGCGACCGTGCTGGCGACGAGCCTTGCGGGACAGGCGCTGGCGCAGGAATCCGTCACGGTCGTGCTGTCGGAGGAACTCGAGAACGTCGAGCCCTGCATGGCGTCGAAGTCGAATATCGGCCGCGTCATCCTGCAGAACGTGTCCGAAACCCTGACCGAGCTCGTACCCGGTTCCGGCCTGCAGCCGCGCCTCGCCACCAGCTGGGAGGACATGGGCGGCGGCACATGGCGCTTCCATCTGCGCGAGGGCGTGTCCTTCTCCGACGGCACCGCCCTTGACGCCGCCGACGTCGTCTTCTCGCTGGAGCGCAACAAGTCCGACAAGTTCGTCTGCGAGATCGGCGCCAAGTATTATGGCGGCTTCGATCTCTCGACCAATGTCGTCGATGATGTGACCGTCGAGATCACCAGCGATCCGGCACAGCCGATCCTGCCGCTCCTGATGTCCACGCTGACGGTCCTGCCGTCGGAAACCGACACCGAAGCCTTCGTCGACCAGCCGATCGGCACCGGCCCCTACACATTCGACGAATATGCCCGCGGCCAGCATATCAAGCTGAGCCTGCGCGATGATTACTGGGGCGAGACGCCGACGGTGGCGAGTGCCACCTATGTGTTCCGCTCGGAAAGTGCGGTGCGCGCGGCGATGGTCGCTGCGGGCGAGGCCGACATCGCGCCGAACATCGCCCTGCAGGACGCAACCGACCCGGCGACGGACTATTCCTATCCGAACTCCGAAACCGTCTACATGCGCGTCGACAACACCGCCGCGCCGACGGACGATGTGCGCGTGCGTCAGGCGCTCAACTACGCCATCGACAAGGAGGCGTTCGTCGGCACCATCCTCGCCAACGGCACGCTGCTTTCGACCGGCATGACGCCACCCTCGACCATCGGCTACAATCACGATCTCGCGCCCTATCCCTACGATCCCGGGAAAGCCCGTTCATTGCTGGAGGAAGCGGCGGCGGACGGTGTTCCGGTGGACAGGGAACTCATCGTCATCGGCCGGCTCGAACAGTGGGCCAACGTCACCGAGACGATGGAAGCGCTGACGGCGATGTGGCAGGAGGCCGGTTTCAACATCAACCTGCAGATGGTCGAGACCGCCGAGTGGTACGAGTATTACAACAAGCCGTTTGCCGAAGGCGGGCCGTATATCGTCGGCTCGATGCATGACAACGCCAATGGCGATCCCGTGTTCTCCATGTTCTTCAAATACGCCTCGGGCGGCACCCAGTCGGGCGTGAGCGATCCCGTGCTCGACGACATGATCGCCGCCGCCACCGCCGCCACCGGCGACGAGCGCAAGAAGCTCTGGGAGGACACCTTCGCCTACGTCTTCAACGATGTCGTGGCGGATGTGTTCCTGTGGCACATGGTGGGCTTCACCCGGGTCAACGAACGGCTCGATTTCGAGCCGACCATCAAGACCAACTCCGAACTGCAGCTGGCGCAGATCGGGTTCAAGTAGGGCCGTCGCCCGAAGGCGGGGGCAGTCTCCGCCTTCGGGCCGGCCGTCCGGCGACATGACGGCGCGCATTTCCCGAAGGTCCCGCCTTCCCGGATGCACGCTGTCAGGGGGAGGGGCATGAAGACATTTCTCGGCAAGCGTGCCATATCCAGCGCCATCTCGCTGGTCGGTCTGATCGTTCTCGTCTTCTTCCTGTCGCGACTGACCGGCGATCCCGCCAACCTGTATCTTCCCGTCGATGCCTCGCTGGAGAGCCGCGAGCGTTTCCGCGAGATCAACGGCCTGAACGATCCGCTGATCCTGCAGTTCTTCCGTTATGTCGGCGATCTGGTGCAGTTCGATTTCGGCATGTCCGTGCGCCGTTCGGAACCGGCGCTCGACGCCGTGCTTCGTGCCTTCGTCTGGACGCTGGAACTGGCGGCGATCACCATGACGCTGGTGGCCGTGCTGGCGATCGTGGTCGGCAGCCTCGCCGCCTTTCGCGTCGGCGGCGTCTTCGACCGGATCGCCACCTTCTTCTCGCTGATCGGTGCGAGCGCGCCGGATTTCTGGATCGCCATCGTCGCCATCGTGATCTTCTCGGTCGGCCTCGGCTGGGTGCCGACCTCGGGAACCGGGACCGTGTGGCACTGGATCCTGCCCATCGCGGTCCTCTTCATCCGCCCGTTCGGCCTCATCGTGCAGGTCGTGCGCGGCTCGATGATCACAGCACTCAGTTCGGCCTATGTGAAGACCGCCCGCGCCAAGGGCGTGAAGAACAGGCCGATCATCTTCGTCCATGCGCTCAGGAACGCCATGCTTCCGGTCGTCACCGTGATCGGCGACCAGGCGGCGGCACTCCTGAACGGTGCCGTCGTCGTCGAGACGATCTTCGGCTTTCCCGGCGTCGGCAAGCTCATGATCGATTCCATCCTGCAGCGCGACTTCGCCGTGGTGATGGCGGCCATCTTCGTGACGGCCGTCGCCATCTTCGTGATGAACATCCTGATCGACATCCTCTACGCGGTGCTCGATCCCCGCATCAGGTACTGACCCATGTCCGTGTCCGAGACGACCGTCATCCGCGATGCGCCGCCGGCATGGATCAGCGTCATGCGCATGCTGTGGCGTGACAAGTTCGCCTTCTGCGCCGCGATCTTCCTGCTGCTGGTCATCCTGTGCGCCTTCCTCGGCCCGACGCTGCTCGAGGATGTCGCGACCAGACAGAACCTTCGCGGCCGTAATGCGCCGCCGTTCGATTTCAGCCAGGCATGGACCATGTGGCTCGGCGGCGATGCCCTCGGGCGTCCGCTGCTCGCGCGGATCATCGTGGCCGCGCGGAATACCATGATGGTGGCCGCCGGTGCCGTGGTCTGCTCGATGGTGATCGGCACGATCCTCGGCCTGATCGCCGGCTATTCGTCGAAGACCGCGAGCCAGATCATCATGCGCCTCGCCGACGTCATCATGTCCTTTCCCTCACTGCTGCTGGCGGTGATCGTGCTCTACATGCTGGCACCCTCGGTCGGCAATCTCATCGTCGTGCTGGCGATCACCCGCATCCCCGTCTATCTGCGCACCTCGCGCGCGGAGGTGCTGGAAGTCCGCGAGCGCATGTTCGTGCAGGCCGCGCGGGTGATGGGTGCCTCGACAAAGCGGATCGTCTTCCGTCACATCCTGCCGGTCGTCTTCCCGACGCTGGTGACCATCGCGACGCTCGATTTCGCCTTCGTCATGCTGGCGGAGAGCTCGCTGTCCTTCCTCGGCATCGGCATCCAGCCGCCGGAGATCACATGGGGTCTCATGGTCAGTCAGGGACGCCCCTACCTCACGACCGCATGGTGGCTGTCCTTCTGGCCGGGCCTCGCGATCATCCTGACCACGCTCAGCCTGAATCTCCTGTCCAACTGGATGCGCACGGCACTCGATCCCGTGCAGCGCTGGAGACTGGAGATCGCGAGGAAGAAGAATGACTGATCATCTCCTCGAAGTCCGCGGCCTTTCGGTCGATTTTCATACAGCACAGGGCACGGTGCATGCGGTCCGCGATGTCAGCTGGCATCTCGACCGTGGCGAGTGCCTTGCGATTCTCGGCGAAAGCGGTTCGGGCAAGTCGGTGTCGGCGAGCGCCATCATGAACCTGATCGACTGCCCGCCGGGCGAGATCGTTTCCGGCGAGATCATCTTCGACGGCAAGGACGTGCTGTCGATGAGCGAGGAGGCGCGGCGCGAGCTGAACGGCAGGCGCATCG
>JAGREZ010000472.1 GCA_020446285.1 Geminicoccaceae bacterium | reverse complement strand
GCGTCGAGGCCGTGCAGGGCGATGATGCTGCCCCGGCGGCTATCGCCCCCGTTTGTCCTGCCGGATTCCGCGGCATCGTCGTCGCTCGTCCGAACCGCGCGCTTCCTGTCGTTCCTCGCCCGCTCTTCGTGATCCACCCCGCCTCTGCCGCCCGCTTCATCGGGTCCGGTCGTTTCCGGTGTGGCGGACGCCGCGGCCGCATCGACCGTTTCACGGCCATCCGTTCCGGGGCCGGACGCGACGGGTCTGACAATGTCGATGGACATGCCCGTCCGCGAGAAAAAACGGGTTTCGGTAAAAAGCGAACCGTGCGCCGAGCGTTTCTTTTCCGCTACGGGATCCTGCAGCGTGGCCTGCACGATCCGGCCATTCCTTTTCACCTTGTTCCAGTAACCGGTCACGCGCGCGCGATAGTCCCGGCCACGCACCGGGTCGCTCGAATGATAGTGTTCGATCGCGCGTGCCCAGGTTCCGGTGCGGCTGCGCAGTGTCTTCAGGAAGCGCGCCGCGTAGGTCATGTTGGCCGCGGGATCGACGGATTGTTCGAGCGAGGCGAAATTCTCGCCGTGATACATCAGGTTGACCTGCATGCAGCCGACATCGATGTTCTTTCGGCCCTGTGCCTGCAGTTCGCGAACGATGGAAAGGGCACCGGCGGAGGTCGTGGCGACGAATGCGTCGGCGCCGGCGCGAACCGTCCAGGGCCAGGCATAGCTCCGCTTGCCGTTCGGATCCCAGCGGCCGGATTCGGTCAGGGCAATGGCATAGAGGAGGCCGGTGGGCAGGCCCTCCCGCTGTTCGACCTGCTCCGCGACGTCGTGACAGGTCGTCGATGTGGCGGCGCGCACGGGCGGGGCTCCGGCAACCGCCACGGTCAGGACCATGCAAAGCATCGATGCGAGCGAAACGGTGCCCTTGCGCACGTTACCTCCCGGCAGAATCGGTTTCATCGAGATTACGCGAAACAGGTTAAGCGATTCCTAACGCATCGATAGAAAATTGAAATCCTATAAGTAGTAAAAACTCAGGTTATCCACAACTAAATGTTGAGTTCTTCCATTTTCAGCCTGTCCCGCAGTTCGCGCCATTCGCCGGCGCTCAGGCCGGAGGTCTCCTGTGTGACATGATCGCCGGCGAGCATCCGGCGCAGGCAGGCGAGCGCCGGGCCGGACAGGGTTGCGGCATTCAGCCGGTAGTCCTCGAATGCCGCCGCCGTGAGCGGCACCCACTTGCGTACCACCTCCATCAGCCGTTCGGCATAGACACGGATTTCGTACTGCGCATGCGGGTCGGCGCGCAGTCCGAGAAAATGCAGAAGGTTGTGCAGATCGGTCTTCCAGTACCATTGCGTGTAACTCGACAGGGGCAGGACCATGCGCGCCAGTTCCCGCGAGAGGCCGGGGCGGCCGTTCTCCGCATCCTCGCCGGCGTTGCCGTTCTCCGCATCCTCACCGGCGTTCAGGAGCCAGCGATAATCCTCGGCGTTGCGCGCCGCATTGCCGGCGAGACGTTCGAGGATCTCTCCCGCATGGGCCTCGTCGACCGTCTCGCCGCGTCCCTGGCGATTGGTCTTCGCCTGCACCGCGAGCTCGTGCGGTTCGGGCATGTAGCTGCCATCGTCGAGGATCGAATAGCGCGCGGAATATTCGTTCACGTTGGCGGTGCGGTGGCGGATCCACTGGCGGGCGACGAA
>JAGREZ010000471.1 GCA_020446285.1 Geminicoccaceae bacterium | reverse complement strand
ATTTCGGCTGTCCGTTCGCCAGCGAGAGCCGATTGCACGAG
This sequence comes from Geminicoccaceae bacterium, assembly GCA_020446285.1. Taxonomy (GTDB): domain Bacteria; phylum Pseudomonadota; class Alphaproteobacteria; order Geminicoccales; family Geminicoccaceae; genus JAGREO01. The sequence goes on along the minus strand of JAGREZ010000471.1, from coordinate 1,821 downwards.
CTTGCGGTCGCGCGCGACCATCTTTTCCCCTTTCTCTTCTAAGAAAGATTCATGAATGAATGGAGTAGTAGTGACTGGGGCGGTTGATAACGGGGATTACGGGGCTTGCGAGCCCGCGTCCAGAGGCGATCCACAGGGATATCCGAGGTCCGGATGCGCCTGTGCAAAGCGGTGACAAGCGGTCCAAGTCGCTGAAATACCGGACCCCGGCCGGCTGGATGTTTCTGTTGGAAGATCCTGAACAGTTCCCTTGAAGGCGAATGGCTGTCATTTTCCCATCCACAAAAAGGATGAAAACGATCGTCGGACCGGGATATCATCAGGCGGTCGCGGCAACACCGGTTGCCCACAGCCCGTCCACATTCCATCCGCCGCCGACTTGTGGAGCAACATGCGCCTGCACCTTCATCTGATTTCCGATTCCACCGGTGAGACCGTAACCACCGTCGCGCGCGCGGCGGTCTCGCAGTTCGAGGACGTCGTCGCGGTGGAGCATGTATGGTTCTTCGTGCGTACACGCACGCAGCTCGACCAGATCCTGACCATCGTCGACGCGCTGCCGGGCATCGTCGTCTTCACGCTCGTTTCCCCGGAACTGCGTTATCTGCTGCAGGAGCACTGCCGACATCGCGGCATTCCCTGCGTACCCGTTCTGGATTCGCTCATGAACGAGCTCACGGGCATCCTCGGTTCCGCCGGGAGGCCCCAGATCGGTCGGCAACATGCCATGGATGATGGTTATTTTTCCCGCATCGAGGCAATGGATTTCGCGATGCGGCATGACGATGGCCAGTTTTACGAGGAACTGGACGAGGCGGACATCGTTCTGATCGGTGTTTCCCGCACCTCCAAGACACCGACCTGCGTCTATCTCGCCAACCGCGGCCTCAAGGCCGCGAACATACCGATCGTTCCCGATCTGCCGCAATTGCACATGCTCGAGCGCCTCAAGCGCCCGCTCGTGGTCGGCCTGACCATAAACCCCGATTCACTGGTGCATATTCGCCGCAGTCGACAGAAGATGCTCGGCATCGACGGCGAGGATGAAGGCCGCTACGGCGGCGATTACGCCGATGTCGAGCGCGTGCGCAAGGAGCTGGTACAGGCGCGGCGCCTGTTTGCCCGCAATGACTGGCCCGAGATCGACGTGACAAAACGATCGGTTGAAGAAACCGCCGCTACAATCTACCAATTGTATCAGGCACGGGTTGATCCGGACGTCGAGGCGATCGTCGGATCGAAAGAGACCGAGGAAGGGACCGAGGATTGATCCGAGCGACCTTTTTCGTGGCGGGTTTGGAATTCGATGGCCCTGTTGACCACTGCAGCACGCAAGCGGCGCGAGCGGCGCAAGCAACTTCTCATGGGGTTGGTGAAGGTGTCGGTCGCTGTCGGTCTGCTCGCGTTCACCGCGTTTTCCGCATTCGAGGTCGGAGCGTCCAAGACCCGCACACAGACGGAGCGACTGGAAAACGAACTGGTCGAATTTCGCGACCGCGACCGCGATCGGGTGCGCGAGGAAGCGGCTGCCGAGGATGAAGTCAAGCGGTTGAGAGCGGCGCTCGCCCGTGTCGAGGCCGATTATTCCAGCAATGTTCCGACCGGCGATCGCAAGCGTTTGCTCGATCTCGTCACCGAGCGCATCGATGGCGGCGTTCCTGTCGACAGGCTGGCATTCGTCATTCGCGAAGCAGCGGCACAGCGGCAATGCGCCGATGGAATCGAAAGCAAGCGCCTGCAGACGCGGACGCCGATTGTCGGCAATGCCAGCAATACCGTGAGTTTTGCGGAAAATATCGTGACGGTGTCGGGCGAGGGTGC
>JAGREZ010000470.1 GCA_020446285.1 Geminicoccaceae bacterium | reverse complement strand
GGGACTTTCACCCAGCAAGCACAGGCACAACCAGCGAATAGCGAAAGTCGGGTTAGCGATGAAGTGGCAGGCGGCCTTTGTTCTGGCCCAACCCTGGCAGGTCAGCGGGATACTTTTGTCACTATATTGCACATCCGCAACTTTCATAATTATGGCGAGAGCTCGGTAAAGTCGTTAAGAACTCTCTTCGCTATGCCCTTGGGTTGCGAAGTCACAAGGCAAAGCCCACCCTACAAAGAAGTCCGGTGTTTACCCGTATGGATGGTATCCGATACACGACCTTATTTTCATTGGCGGAGAATGCGGCGGCGCACAGAGGCGGGGTCTGCGATGCTGTACTCGACCGTGTTGTTCCAAGTGGTGATGGCCGGTTCGGTGCCACATCCTCGGGATGGGATCCAGGTTCATCGGTCTCTGGGAGCGCGAGTGCAGCTGAAAGTCTACTGATGGCCATGGGAGGTGACCTCATGCGCCCAATTTTCAATGGCTAGCCAGCCCGGGAGGGGCAAGACAAGGGAATGCGAGTGATGGCCTCCAGCATCGCCACATCCGTATCTTCGGGTCCTTTGTGAAAGGGTTCGCCATCGTGGTCGATGGCGTTGGTGACGTGGGTGACCATACCGGTTGCCACGCCGCAGGTCTTGCCAAACGCGAACAGTGACGCGGCCTGCATTTCCACGGCGAGCACCCCGCGCAACGCCCAGTGAGCGATCTGCGTTCGGGTCTCGCGGTACGGGGCATCAGTGGTCCAAACCAGGCCTTGCCGCACAGGCAAGCCAACCGTACCCATCGCCCGGGTCAGTGTTTCAGCCAGGGCGCGATCCGCCTTCACCGTCTCGGATGGGGCCAGGTAGTGCAGCGACGTGCCCTCGTCGCGGACGGCTTCATCGGCGACGACGATACCGGGCAACGGCAAGTCACGCCTGATGCGCCCAGCCGAAGCCAGCCCGACCATCGCCTTCATCCCGCACACCACCATCTGCTCGGCAATGAGCACCGTGTAAGGTCCGCCAATCGTGCGAGCCACAATGCCGCAACGGGGTTTATCTTTCGGCCAGAGCCACATGTCAGTGTGGAAGCACGGCCAATGCTCGCACCGTTGCACCTCGCCCCGGGCGATGAGTTTGTCCGTCAAGTCGCCGTCGAACTCCAGGATGCCCAGCGGCGGGATTGACCCGTTGCCCGCACCTCGCTGCTCACGGACGGCGGCGACCAGGTGTTCCGGGCGAAAAACCGTGGGCTCATCCAGCGGATGATTCATCAGCGGCAGGTCATTCATGGCTTCTCCATGACCCATCCGTAGTGATACGGCGGCAGTTCGATCTTGTCGGAAACCTGATGGATGAAGCCGACTCGTTCAGCCCACTCGCGGCACTGCTCGGGTCTGGGCCGGATGTCCATCGATGGCCCGCGCGGCGTACTGGGATCATGGTTCCAGTGCATGATGCCCACCCGACCACCGGGCAAAAGGATGCGCCACACCTCGCGCAGCAGCACTTCCGGTTGCTCGCAGTGCAGGAGGTTGAACAGCATCGCGTAGTCGGCGCTGCCGTCGGGCAAACCGGTGCCGTCGGCCACAAAATCCCGCCGGACAACGCGAACATTACTCAGTCCGGCGTCTTCTGCCTTGCGCCGGGTCGCATCCACCATGTCCGCCTCGATGTCCAAGGCATGGACCGTGCCCCGCACCAGACGCGCAGCCGGGATGGTAAAGGTACCGTAGCCGCAGCCGAAGTCCACGACAGCGCCGCATGAGGCGGTCAGCCCCAACTTCGTCAGCGTCTCGGCTGGCGAAAAGAAGCCCGACCACATCGATTCATCCGGCATGCCACTCTCTCGTGTCTTCATCGCTGCCTCAGAACGTCAACACCTGCTCGCTGTCTCGAACCCACTGCGACAGCTCGGCCATCGTGGACTTCTGCGCACCTTCGTAGTAGGGGTCGCCTTTGCGGATGCCGCAACGCGTCTGGCAGGTGCCGCAGACCTTCACCGTCACACCAGCGGCGATCAGGTCCTTGGTCATCTGGACCATATCTGAAGTCCCCTCAGGCACAGGCACGCCGTCGCGGCCCAGGTCCACCGAATCGTTCATGAGAAAGAGCCGCACCTCGGCCCCGTCTTTCTTGAGCTGCCCGGCCAGCCGCAGGGCGTTCCAGGTCAGGTCGGTTCCATCGTAGGGCGCGTGATTCAGGATGATCAGGATTGTCATGTTCTCGGTTTCCTTTCTTTATCGGCTGTTGTTCGAGTAGCACACCGGTTTCGTCTGGTTCCAGCGGCCCGGTGAACCTGCGTCGCACTCCTTGGCTTACAGGGGTGCTCACGGCCAAGACATCGCATCAGATCGCGGACCAAGCTCGGCCGTAACACGTAGTAGCAGCGGAGGTTGCCGTCCTCGTGACAGGCCACGATCTCCGCCTCGCGCAGAACGGCCAGATGCTGCGAGACATTCGCCTGACGGACGTCCAGCAAGTCCTGGATGTCCGTGACACACTTCGGTGCCTTAGACAGCTCCTCGATCAGCGCCAGTCGCACCGGATGTCCGAGCATCTTCAGCAGGTTCGCTGATTTGCCCCATCTCTGTGTATCAGTCACATCAGCCTCTTTGTGTGAACATTCAAAAAACCGAATATAGCAGCGAGTTTATGCCATGTCAATGACCATGCAACATGACCATGCAAGATGCCATCCCGACACCCGGCGATGGCCAGGAACGCTATTGCGACGCCGTGTCATCGTCATCCTTCCATCCGCCCCCCATGGCAGAGTAGAACGTAACGGTATCGATCAGTCGTTGTGCTTGAGCGGCGCACAGGTCCATGCGACTCGACTCCACCACCTGCTGCGCGGTCAGCACTTCGAGATAGTTGGCCGCGCCCATGGCGTACCGTTTTTGGACGAGATTAAGCGTTTTCTCTGCTGAAACAACGGCGGCCGTTGTCGCCGTCAATGCCTGCGCATTGTGTTCGAGCCCGCGCAAGACATCGGCAACGTCGCGGAATGCCTGCAAGACGGCTTCCCGATAGTGGGCTGACGCGGCGTCAAAGCCGGCTTCGGCGGCACGGGCCTCGGCGCGCAGTCCCCGTTTAAAGAGGGGTTGCGCCAACTGAGCGCCAAGACTCCAGATCAAAGAACCGGCATTGAATAATTTGTCCACGGTAAGTGCCTGCGAGCCCACGTCGGCGCTGAGCGATATCTGTGGATAGAGTTTGGATACGGCCACGCCGTGCTCCGCGCAAGCGGCATGCAAGAGGGCTTCAGATGCAAGAATGTCCGGGCGGCGGCGCATCAATTCGGACGGCACTTGTAAGGGGAGTTCTGACGGCAATGTGAAATCCGTGAGCGTAAATCGGGGAACGTTTGTCGCGGACGGCGTCTGCCCGATCAGCATGGCCAGCATATGGCTTGCCTGATCACGGCCATTGCGCAGCGCCGGAATGCCTGCGCGAGTCTGTTCCATCTGTGTCTGAAGCGCCAGCACGTCGACGTCCGATGCAGACCCCAGTTCAACGCGGCGGCGCGTCAAGGCAAGTTGCTCAGTCTGGGCGTTCAGAATTGCCCCCGTGATCTCAATCTGCGCGGACAGGCGCGCTTGCGCGATGGCCGTGGCTATCACGTTGGCCGCCAGGGTCAGGCGGGCGCCTTCGAGTTGATAACGTCTATAATCGGCTTGCGCGGCAAGCGCTTCGAGCGCCCGACGATTGCCGTGGAACAGATCGAAGTCATAGCGCACGTTGACCGAGGCACTGTAAAGATTGAAGGTGTTTTCGCCATCCGCCTGCCCCATGGCGGCGTTGTTGACGGATTTGCGTTCTCCGCTCAGATTGGCATTCGCCTGCGGATATTGTGTAGATCCCGCGCGCGCCTCGTAGGCGTGGCGGGCCTGACGCAAGGTGGCCTCCGCCGCTTCCAGTGTGGGACTGGCCGCTAGTGCCTGTAAGATCACGGCATCCAGCTTCGAGGATTCGAACGCTTGCCACCACTGCGATTCAACCGGCGCACCGTCGACAACCCGTTGCACAACGCCTGTCGCGGTGGCGGATGTGAGTAGCGGCAAAGTCGAACCGGTGTAACTGGTTGCCGAGGGCGGAGTCGGTCGTTTGAAGTTCGGGCCCGTCGCGCAACCCGCGAGCAGTAAAATGGCACAGAGAGTGCCTGTCGCGCGGTGGAGGGGTCGCGCTATTGCCATGGGCTCTTTCGTAACCGGTCGTGTTGCTCTCATTCGAATGATCTCCCTTCGCCGGCCTCTTCCACCGTGCGTCCGTCACGGATGTGGTAGATACGCTTGAAGGTCGGGATGATCTTCTCGTCGTGCGTAACAACAATGATGGCCGTCTCGTATTGGCGGGCCATTTGGTTTAGAATACGGATCACCGCCATTGC
>JAGREZ010000469.1:496-3199 GCA_020446285.1 Geminicoccaceae bacterium | reverse complement strand
TTGCGGAGCGCGCGGATCGGCGCCATCGGCGCGCGCACCGGTCCGTTCCAGACCATGCGCTTTTCGGAAAAGCTCCTGCAGGCCGCCGGCATCACCGTCGTCACGGTGGATCTCTCGGAGATGATGGGTGCTGCCGAAGCCATCGGCGACGATGATGCCGACCTGAAGGCGGCACTCGCCCGGATCCACGCCTATGGCAGGATCCCCGCCCATATAAAACCGGCTCAGGTGATGAAACAGGCGAAATGGACGCTCGCCGTGAATCGCTGGATCGAGGAGAACGAGTGCGATGCCTCGGCGATCCAGTGCTGGCGGAGTCTTCAGGACAACTGGGGCTGCGCAACCTGCCTGACCATGTCGATGATGGGCGAGAATCTCATGCCGTCGGCCTGCGAGGTGGATGTCATGGGTGCCATCTCGATGTACGCCCTCACACTCGCTTCGGGCGCCCCGGCGGCGATCCTCGACTGGAACAACAATTATGCCGACCGCGAGGATCTCTGCGTCTGCACCCATTGCGGCAATTACCCCAAGAGCTTCCTCGGCGAGACACCGGAGATCTCCGAACTCGACGTTCTGGGCGAGACCATCGGTCGCGAGAAGTGTTTCGGCGCCGTCAAGGGCAAGGTGCAGCCGGGCGACATGACCTTTTTCCGGCTCTCCTCGGACGATCGCAACGGCACGCTCAAGGCCTATCTCGGCGAGGGTGAATTCACCGACGATCCGTTCGGCATGGATGGCGGGATCGCCGTCACGAGGGTCGCGGGCCTGCGCCGGCTCATGCAATTCGTCACCCGGAACGGCTTCGAGCACCATGTCGCGATGGTGCGCGGCCACCATGCGGCGGCGCTGAACGAGGCGCTGTCGCAGTATCTCCGCTGGCCGCTCTACCATCATGGCGGCACGCCCGAGCCGCAACTGTCCGTTCCCACCCGTTCCTGAGGACGCCATGACGCAGATGCACGACAAGGATGACCGGCTCGCACGGATCCGCGACAACGCCTCATGGATGCGCCGCCGCGCGATGCAGATGGTCTTCGCAAGGGGGCTCGGCCATATCGGCGGCGACCTTTCCGCCACCGATATCGTCGCCACGCTCTTTTTCGGTGTCCTGAACTTCGATCCGAAGCGCCCGGACTGGCCCGACCGTGACCGTTTCGTGATGTCGAAGGGTCATGCGACGGGCGTTCTCTACACGGCCCTGGCACGGGCGGGCTACTGGCCCGAGGACCGGCTCGACACCTATATGGACAACGGATCCATGCTGAACGGCCATCCGAACCGGAACTATCTGCCCGGCGTCGAGGCCAATACCGGCCCGCTCGGACACGGCTTTCCCATAGCGCTCGGCATCGCCATCGGCGGCCGGATCGCGAAACGGAACTACCGAACCTTCGTGCTCACCGGCGACGGCGAACAGCAGGAAGGATCGAACTGGGAGGCGGCGATGACGGCCGCCCACCGCAAGGTCGGCAATCTGACCCTCATCATCGACCGCAACCGGCTGCAGCAGGGTGCCGGCACCGAGGAGACCGCGGGCCTGGACCCGCTGGATGCCAAGTACCGCGCCTTCGGCTGGGAGGTCGTCGAGGTCGACGGCCACGATCACGGCCAGCTCTTGGAGGTTCTGGGCGCGCCTGTGGGCAGTCGCGAAAGACCGCTTTGCGTCATCGCCAACACCATCAAGGGCAAGGGTGTCAGCTTCATGGAAAACCAAGTGAAGTGGCACCATGGCGTACCGAACGAAGCGGAATACGAACAGGCCATCGAGGAGCTTGCCCGATGAGCGCACCCGCCACGCACGCCGCCGGCCTTTTCGACTGCCGCAAGGCCTGGGCCGCCACGATCGAGGCGCTTGCGGCGGAGGATGACCGCATCGTCGCGGTGGTCAATGACAGCGTCGGTTCCTCCAATCTCGGCGGTTTCCAGAAAGCGTTTCCCGACCGGATCGTGAATGTCGGCATCGCCGAACAGACCATGGTGGGGGTTGGCGCGGGCCTCGCCAATGCCGGCCTCATTCCCTTCGTATCCGCCGCTTCCCCGTTTCTCACCGGGCGGGCGCTCGAACAGGTCAAGGCCGACATCGCCTATTCCGGCTACAATGTGAAGCTGGTCGGCCAGTCCTCGGGCGTCGCCTACGGGCAGCTCGGGGCGACCCATCACTCCATCGAGGATTTCGCCTGGCTGCGGCCGCTCGGCCAGATCACGGTGATCGCACCCGCCGATCCGTTCGAGACCGCCGAAGCCGTCCGCTGGGCAGCCGCTCATGAAGGCCCGGTCTATCTGCGCCTCAGCCGGATGCCGGTCCCCGAACTGGACCTCGCGGACGCCTTCGTGCCGGGCCGTGCGCGATCGGTGCGCCCGGGCACGGATGTCACGATCATCGCAACCGGCACCACGGTTCACATGGCCGCCGAAGCCTCCGACATGCTCGCCCGGGAGGGCGTTGCCGCGCGGGTGCTCGACATGCACACGCTCAATCCGCTCGACGCGGAGGCCGTTCAGGCAGCGGCACTCAAGACCGGCGCGCTGGTCACGGTCGAGGAAGCGCATGTCCGTGGCGGGCTCGGCGGAGCCGTGGCGGAACTCACGGCCGCGACCTGTCCCGTTCCGGTCGAGCGCATCGGTTTTCCGGGCTTCCTTCCAACCGGTTCCGTCGACCATCTCTTCCGCGAGAATGGCCTGAGCCCCGCGGGCATTGCC
>JAGREZ010000469.1:0-365 GCA_020446285.1 Geminicoccaceae bacterium | reverse complement strand
TCCCGGTCCAGCTATCCGCAACCCGGCTGGGCCGAACAGTCGGCGGAGGCGATCTGGGACTCAACCCGGCAGGTCATCGACGCGGTCGCCGCCGATGCCGGCGGGGAGGGAATCGACGCGCTTGCGATCTCCAACCAGCGCGAGACCGTCATCGCCTGGGACAGCGAGACGGGGAAACCGGTGGGCCCCGCGATCCTCTGGCAATGTACCCGCACCGCCGATGCCTGTGCGCGGCTCTCCGCCGCCGGACATGACAAGAGGGTCGAGGCGGCGACCGGACTTGCGATCAATCCCATGTTCCCGGCACCGAAACTGGCATGGATCATCGACAACCGGCCGCAGGCGCGCGCACTTCTGGATGCCGG
>JAGREZ010000468.1 GCA_020446285.1 Geminicoccaceae bacterium | reverse complement strand
ATCTGCTCTACGGGCTCAACCACCGTCCCGTTCACGAGAATGCCGACGCGAAGGCGCGCGAGGCGTTCATCCTCGAGGCCGGGCGCTCCGGCAACACGCCGCTGTTCCCGGACGATGACTGGACGGATTTCGCCTCCATCGGCATCGGGAACGAGGCCGACCGGCTGCCGCGCATGATCGAGGTGCTCGAAACCGTGCGTCTCGACCGCGACGCCTACCTGCTCGGGCTGCGCGCCCGTCTCCGCCAGCCCGATGACGAGGATCTGGAAACACGGCTGCTGGATGCGCGCGGCGAGATGCTGCGGCGCCTCGAGAGCGATCCGAGGCTCTCCCGCCTCGTCGAACCGTTCGACCCCGACCGCTACAACACCAACGCGACACTCGCGGAGAACCTGATCTTCGGCACGGCCACCGGCGAGGGGCTCGACATCGACCGGCTGGTCGCGAACGCCTATTTCATGAGCATCCTCGACGGCCAGAATCTCACCGGCGAGCTGATGCAGGTCGGCTACCGGATCGCCGCGACCATGGTCGAGCTCTTCGCCGAACTGCCGCCCGACCATGAATATTTCAGCCAGTTCAGCTTCATCGATGCCGAGGAGCTGCCGGAATATCGAACCCTCGTCGGCGCGGCGGACATCAACCGGCTCGGCGACCTTTCGAAGGCCGACCGCACGCGGCTCCTGTCGCTGCCGATGAAGATCATCACCGCGCGCCATCGCCTCGGCCTCGTCGATGACGATCTGCGCCGGCGGGTGCTCGAGGCGCGCGACGCGTTCCGCAAGGATCTGCCTGCCGATCTCAGGGGGGCGATCGAGTTCTTCGACCGCAAGCACTACAATCATGCGCTCTCCGTCCAGGACAATATCCTGTTCGGCAAGGTGGCCTACGGCCAGGCGCAGTCGATGGAGAAGACGGCAGCACTCATCGCCGACATCCTGCTCGATGCCGGCCTGCGCGATCGCATCATCGAGCTCGGTCTCCGTTTCGAATGCGGGATCGGCGGTTCCCGTCTCTCGGCGCCGCAGCGGCAGAAGCTCGGGCTCGCGCGCTCGCTGATCAAGGAACCGGACGTGCTCATTATCGCCGATGCGACCGGCCCCCTCGACAAGGGCGAGAGGGGCGATATCCTTTCGGCCATCCTCGGGGCGTTCGAGGGGCGGTCGGTGATCTGGGCCCTGCAGGAACCGCAGTTCGCGCGCGAATTCGCCAGCGTGATCGTCATGGAGCATGGCAAGCTCGTGGAATCCGGCGCAATCGAACAGCTTGACCGCGACGGGACCGCATTCCACAAGCTGGCCGCGGGTTAGGGTTAGGGTTAGACCGGGCAAGAGGGAGTAACATCTGTTGACCCTGCAGCGCGATGTCGAAGTTCTTCGCAGCATTCCCCTGTTCAGCAAGATCGATCCCGCCAAGCTGAAGCTTCTGGCGTTTACCAGCGAGCATCTCGAATTCGATGCCGGCGACACCCTGTTCCGTCAGGGCGATGCCGGCGATGCGGCCTATATCCTGCTCGACGGCAATGCCGACATCCTCGTCGATGTCGCCGGCGGGCAGACGATCCGGGTGGCAAGTCTCGGACAGAACGATTTCGTCGGCGAGATCGCGATCCTTTGCGACGTGCCGCGCACCGCCACGGTGGTGGCGCGCAGCCGGCTCGTGACCATGCGGATCTCCAAGGACGGATTCTTCAATCTCGTCACGCAGTTCCCGCAGATCGGCATCGAGGTCATGCACGAACTGGCGGCGCGCCTGCATCACACGACGCAGGATCTCACCGGTGCCCGACTGCGCATCGAGGAGCTGGAGCGATCCGGTTCATGACGGATGCAGGCGGCCAGTGGCCGAACCGGCGCAGTCCCGCGATCGACTGGCTCGTGCACGAGACCCGGACACAGCCATTCTTCGACAATCTGTTCGGAGAACTCTGCGAACGCCTCGTGGCGGACGGACTTCCCGTCGACCGCGCCGCCGTGCACATCCGCACCCTGCACCCGCAATTCGCCGCCGGCACGATCCGCTGGGAACCCGGCATGGCGACGGCCGAGCTGACGACGCATGGCCATGAGGCCCTCTCCAGCGACACTTTCCTGAACAGCCCCATTCGCCCGATCTTCCGCGGCGAGGTCGGCGGCATACGGCAGAGGCTGGACATTCCGCTGCCCGAGGGGGCGGCGCGCTACGAGATCTACGAGGAGCTGCGCGCGTCGGGCCATGTCGATTATGTCGTGATGCCGATGACCTTCGTCAGCGGCACGACCCACGCGGTGAGCTGGGCGACCCGTCAGGAGGGTGGCTTCACCACGGCCGAACTGCGCGCGATCAACGATCTGATGCCATTGCTCGCACTGGCGCTGGAACTCCGGTTGAACCGGCAGATCGCGAGGAACCTGCTCCGCACCTATGTCGGCACGCGCGCCGGCGAGCGCATTCTCGCGGGCAATATCATGAGAGGCAGCGGCGAGACCATCCGGGCGGCCATATGGTATTGCGATCTTCGGGGGTTTACCGCGATGTCGGAAGTCCTGCCGCGCGATGCGCTGATCGCCGGGCTGAACGCGTATTTCGATGCCATGGCCGAGCCCGTCCTTCATCATGGCGGCGAAATTCTCAAGTTCATCGGCGATGCGATGCTCGCGATCTTTCCGCTGGAGGAGGAGCGGGCCTGCGCGCGCGCCCTTGCCGCCGCGCTGGACGCGGTCGCCGGCATGAGGGAACTGAACGAGCACCGTCGCGAGGCCGGAGGCGAGGATTTCCACTTCGGCCTCGTCCTGCATGTGGGCGACCTGATGTATGGCAATATCGGTGCCCGCAACCGGCTCGATTTCACCGTGATCGGCCCTGCCGTCAATGTCGCCTCGCGCCTCGACGGGCTGGCCCGGGAACTGGGCCGGGAAGTCCTGCTGTCGGCCGAATTCGCCGGCATGTGCGAGCGGCTTCCCCTCCGGCTCCGCGCCATCGGTTCCTATCACCTTCGCGGCATCGACCGGCAGGTCGAGGTGTTCGGTCTTCCCGAAGGAGAGACTGTCCTGCCGTGGGTGGAAGAGGAGGAAAGCCTCTCATGAATGGCTGGTTGCGCTGGGTGGCGGGGGTCGGCGGGTTCGATCTCGTCTCGCGCCGCAAGCCGCGCGATCCGCTGCTCCAGCTCGCCGCCCTGCTCGCCTTT
>JAGREZ010000060.1 GCA_020446285.1 Geminicoccaceae bacterium | reverse complement strand
GAACCATGAAGGACGGGAAGGACGATATCGGCCACATGCGCGCGGCACTGGCGCTTGGCGCGCGCGGACTGGGGACGACCTGGCCGAACCCTTCCGTCGGCTGCGTCATCGTCAGGGACGGGCTCGTCGCCGGACGGGGCAGGACGGCGCGTGGCGGTCGCCCGCATGCCGAGACGCAGGCGCTCGAACAGGCCGGAAACGCTGCGCGCGGGGCCACTGCCTATGTCACATTGGAACCATGTGCCAACTGGGGGCAAACGCCTCCCTGTTCCGGAGCGCTGATCGATGCGGGCATCGCACGGGTGGTCGTGGCAACGCTCGACCCCGATCCGCGCGTGGACGGCCGGGGTGTGGCCTGGTTGCGCGAGGCCGGCGTGAGCGTCGAGGTCGGCCTGCTCGGGGAGGAAGCGCGCGCTCAGCATCTGGGTCTGTATCGCCGCATTCTCGACCATCGCCCCATGGTCAGCCTGAAGCTTGCGCAAAGTCTCGACGGCCGCATCGCCGCCTCGACCGGCCACAGCCAGTGGATCACCAGTGCGCCGGCACGGGCCGAGGCACACCGTCTGCGGGCGACGCATGACGCCATTCTCGTCGGCAGCGGCACGGCGATGGCCGACGACCCGGCACTGACCTGTCGCATCCCCGGCCTCGAGGACCGGTCGCCGGTGCGAATCGTTCTCGACCGGAGATTGCGGCTGACGCCCGAAAGCCTGCTCGCCCGGACCGCGAACGACGTGCCGGTCTGGGTGTACACGGCAATAGGAAATGACGGTCGTGCACAACCCTTGCGCGATGCAGGTGTCGAGGTCATCGACCTGCCCGATCCTTCGGTCGATGCGGTCTTGACACATCTCGCCTCACGCAGCATCACCCGCCTTCTGGTCGAGGGCGGATCGACGGTCGCATCTGCCTTCCTTTCCGCCGACAGGGTCGACAGATTGCACATGGCGACGGCGCCGATGGTGATCGGTGGCGACGGTCTTCCCGCCATCGCCGGCCTCGGACTCGAACGGGTCGACGAGGCGATGCGCTGGCGCCGGGTCGAATCGCGGGCGATCGGTGTCGACCGGCTCGATGTGCTCGAACGGGAGAACCGGTAGCAACATGTTCACAGGCATCATCACCCACCGGGGACGGATTGCGCGCACCGAGCGGCGCGACGGCGGGCTTGCCCTCATCGTCGAATCGACGCTGGATCTCGCAGACATCGCCATCGGCGCGTCGGTGAGCCACAGTGGCATCTGCCTGACCCTGACGGACAAGGGTAACGGTACGCATGGCGTCTTCGCCTCGACCGAAACCCTCGCACGCACCACCATCGGTGGCTGGAAGGCGGGTGACACGATCAATCTCGAATGCTCGCTTCGTCTCGGCGATGAACTCGGCGGTCATCTGGTGTTCGGCCATGTCGACGGTATCGGCCGTATTGCCGCCATCGAGCCCATGGGCGAAGCGACCCGCTTCGCCATCGACATTCCGCGCGAACTTGCCGGTCTCGTCGCGGTCAAGGGATCGATCGCGGTGGACGGTATTTCCCTTACCGTGAACGAAATCGACGGCGACCGGATCGTTCTCGCCATCATCCCGCACACTCTTGCCGAAACGAGCCTCGCCGACCGCAGGCCCGGCGATTCCGTCAATCTCGAAGCCGACATGCTGGCGCGCTATGTCGCCCGGCAGATCGCACTCGCCAATGAAGGAAACAGCTGATGGCCGGCATCGCCCACGGCCTGTCCGTTCCCGACCTCGCCGGCGCACGCTTTCTCATCGTCGAGGCGCGCTATCATGCCGCCATCAACGACATGCTGATCGAGGGCACACGCGCCATGCTCGAACGTGGCGGTTGTCGGTACGAGACGCTCACCCTGCCGGGTGCACTGGAAATCCCGCCAGCCATCGCCCTGCATCGTGGCAACAGCCGGTATGCCGGCTTCGTGGCGCTCGGTTGCGTCATTCGCGGCGAAACCACCCATTACGATCTCGTCGCCAACGAAAGCTGTCGCGGGATCATGGAACTCGGCCTGCGCGACCGTCTCGCCATCGGCAACGGCATCCTCACGGTCGAGAACAGGGCCCAGGCCGAGGAGCGGGCGGATGCGGCGCGCATGGACAAGGGCGGCCACGCGGCGCTCGCCGCCATGATGCTTGCTGCCGTTCGCCGGAACCTGCAACAAAAGCGCGCGGACTGAACGGAACAGGCGACGATGGCACGAAAACGCAAGACGGCAGCGCCGGTTCTCAAGAAACGTCGTGCCGCGCGCATGGCGGCGGTGCAGGCGCTCTACCAGATCGAGCAGAACGGCCAGCGGGCCGCGCAGGTGGTCGTCGAATTCAGGAACCACCGGCTCGAAAGCCTGTTGCAGCCGTTCATGCCGGACGTTCCGGCGATCGATGTCGACACGCCGTGGTTCGAGATCGTCGTCCTTGGAGCATCGGCGCAACGGCCATTGCTCGACGAACGGATCTCCGCCTGCCTGCAGCCGGGCTGGACGCTCGAACGTTGCGGCTATCTTCTGCGCGCCTGCCTGCGCGCCGGTGCCTTCGAGCTTGCCGGTCGCAACGATGTGCCGACGGATGTGATCATTGCCGAATATGTCGAAGTCGCGCGCCTGTTCCTCGGTGGTGACGAGCCGCGCTTCGTTCACGCCATTCTCGACCGCCTGACGCCGACCCTGCGTCCGCGCCCGGAAGAGGCCGGGGACACACCGGAAGAGGACATGTCGGCCGACGGCGATCATGCACAAGCTGCAACCGAAGCGGGACCGGATGCTTGAGCAAGGGTGAGTTCGAGTTCATCGCCTCCTGCCTCGCTCCGCTGGCCCGCGGTTTCGACGGCGCGCTCGATCTGGGCGACGATGCCGCACTCATCGATACCGGCGGTGGGCAAAGTCTCGTCATTGCCAAGGACGCGCTCGTCGAGGGGGTTCATTTCCACTTTGGCGACCCGCCGGACCTGGTTGCGCGCAAGCTCCTGCGCACCAATCTTTCCGACATGGCCGCCATGGGGGCTGTCGCCCGCTACTATCTGACCTCCATAGCCAGACCCGCCGAACAGGGGTTCGAATGGCTCGAGGCGATTGCACGCGGCTTTGCCACCGATCAGGAAATCTGGCCGATCACGCTGATCGGCGGCGATACGGTCGGCACGTCGGGACCGGCTGTCCTGAGTTGCACCATGATCGGCGAGGTCGAGACCGGACGGGCATTGCTGCGTTCGGGCGCGCGCGCCGGTGATGCGATCTTCGTGACCGGCACGCTCGGCGACGCCGCCATGGGCCTGCGCGTGCTCGAAGGGCTTGCCGCCGGTGAAGAGGCGCGGAGCTTTCTTTCCGATCGCTACCACCTGCCGCAGCCGCGCACGCGATTCGGCGCCGCACTGTGCGGCCTCGCCACGGCGGCAATCGACATATCCGACGGGCTCGTTGCCGATCTTGGCCATATCCTCGAGCGCTCGGGTGTCGGCGCTGTGGTCGAGACTGCGAGGGTTCCGCTCTCCACACATGCAAGCGGTCTGCCCGGCGCGCTCGAAGCGGCCCTTTACGGCGGCGACGATTACGAGCTTCTGTTCACCATGCCGTGCGACTGTCTGGCCGATCTTCCCGTCTTCGAGGATGTGCCGGTGACCCGGATCGGCGGCATCAGGGCGGAGCCGGGGCTCCGGCTGCTCGATTCCTCCGGCCGGCCCATGCCCGTCGGACGGAGCGGGTGGCGGCATTTCTGAACGCCGGTGCGGGGGCGCGGATGACGGAGGCAGGGGTGGCGATGCAACGGGATGGTTCGCTGACCATGGCCGATCGCGTCGCGCCGGTCCTCTTCCTCATCTTCTGGTCGAGTGGTTTCGTCGCCGCCAAGGTGGGGCTTGAGGGCGCGGAACCCCTGACCTTCCTCGCCCTGCGTTTTGCCATCGTCTCGGCGCTGCTCGTGCCGGCGGCGCTGCTGCTTGGCTCGCGCCTGCCTCGCGATCCGCGACTGATCCTGCATGTTGCGATGGCCGGCCTCATCATGCAGGCGATCTATTTCGGCTCGTCCTACATGGCCTTCGATGCCGGCGGCAGTGCCGGTGGCGTGGCGCTCGTTCTTGGAATGCAGCCCATCGTGAC
>JAGREZ010000467.1:1667-2864 GCA_020446285.1 Geminicoccaceae bacterium | reverse complement strand
CGGCGTTTTCCGTCGCATTCCATGATGCCGGCATCGGCGACTGGATCCGCCTTCTGCCGGCGCAAAGCGCCGCTTTCGAACGCCTTTCCACCGCCATTACCGGTCTGGACGGGAACTGATGGGACCGGGTTGGCTGGGATCGCTGGCAAAGCGCGGCAGCCTCACCCGCAGGCTGACGGTGATGAATGCCGGAATCATCGTCCTCCTGACCATGGCGGTCGTCGCGATCCATCTTTCCGTCTACCAGCAGATGGCGCTCCAGCGATCCGAACAGCGCGCGCTGCATCTCGCCGGCACGGTGGCCGATTTCGCCTCGAGCTATCTGCTCGACCTGCGCGTGAACGAACTCAACCTCGTCCTGCACAATCTCAGATCGACCGGCGAGGTTCAAAAGGCGTTCGTCGTCGACAGCGAGGGCACGGTGATCGCCGACAGTTCGGGCGATTCGACCAACATCCTGTCGACCGCGACGGACGAGGCCGTGATTCGCGTGCTGCAAACGGGCGAGCCCGTCTCGATCGTCGGCACCGGGTCGCTCGAAATCGGCTTTCCCGTCCGCCTCAGCAGCAGCGAAACGGGTATCGTGCGCCTCACCGTCGGCACCAACGAGGCACTGAACGAAGTCAGCGAGGCCCGTGGCAGCACGATTCTCATAGCCGGCCTCATCCTCCTCCTGAGCCTGCCGCTCAGCCTCATGCTGGTGCGC
Source organism: Geminicoccaceae bacterium (assembly GCA_020446285.1). Lineage (GTDB taxonomy): Bacteria > Pseudomonadota > Alphaproteobacteria > Geminicoccales > Geminicoccaceae > JAGREO01. The sequence continues at coordinate 2,158 of JAGREZ010000467.1, read as the reverse complement.
CGCATGACCGGCCCGCTTTCCACCCTGACCGACCACACCAAGGCGGTCGCCCAGGGCGACCTGCAGACGAAGGTCGCGGTCGATGGCGAGGGCGAGCTCGCCGAGCTCGCGACCTCGTTCAACATCATGCTCGATGCGCTGCATGAAAAGACCGAGCGGATCCGCAGCATGGCCTACACGGATTCGCTCACCGGCCTTGCCAATCGTGCCCGGCTGAACGACATGCTCGCCGAATGCATGATGGCCGCGAACGACGACCGGCCGGTATCGGTCATGCTGCTCGACCTCGACCGCTTCAAGCAGGTCAACGACACGCTCGGACACGAGGCCGGCGACCGGTTGCTCAAGCATGTGGCGAGACGTCTCGAGAATGCCCTCGAGACCGCATGCCGTCACGGGCCGGCGGGACCGGAAGCCGTCAGCCATCTGATCGCCCGCCTCGGCGGCGACGAATTCGTCTGCCTGATCGACGGGGAACGAAGCCAGGAGGT
>JAGREZ010000467.1:1413-1625 GCA_020446285.1 Geminicoccaceae bacterium | reverse complement strand
GGCGGCGTCACTGCCGATATCGGCACGAGTATCGGCGTGACCTGGGCGCCCGGCGCCGCGAGGACCGCGAGCGAACTCCTTCGCGAGGCCGACCAGGCCATGTACAGGGCGAAGACGAATGGACGAAATTGTACTGTATTTCACCACGAACGAGAACAACATGATCGTTATTCAACTCTTGATGATCGCCCATTGATAGATTAAGAGATTCT
>JAGREZ010000467.1:0-1339 GCA_020446285.1 Geminicoccaceae bacterium | reverse complement strand
TTTCTCAGCCTGGCATCCGTTGCCGAGGCGGCAGCCGAACGAAAGGACCTCGAGGTCGTGGCCCGGTCGGTCGGATTCCTGACGGAAAAACCGAGGGGCGAGGTCATGGTCGGCGTGGTCGCCGATCCGGCGGTCATGCAGTCACTGGAGGAAGCCAAGAGCATTGAGGCGCTGATCGATTCGGGCATCAGGGGCCCGGCCTTCTCGTTCAGGGCCATCAGCATTTTCACAAACCAGCTCGCGGATCTTCAGGATATCGACATGCTGCTGGTGACCAAGGGTCTTGCAGAACATCATCAATCCATATTCGAAGCCGCATCCAGGCTCGGAATCCTTACCGTTTCCACCGACGAGAGTTGCGTCGATTCCGGGCATTGCGTGATGTGGGTGAAAGGTTCGCCAAGTGTCCGAATCGTTGTCAACAGGGCGGCGGCGCGCGCGTCCAACATCAGCTTCCAGACATCATTCCGCATGCTGATCACGGAGCGCTGAGCATGAAAAATGATCGCATCCGCCATCGCGCGTTCCTCTTCCTCACCACGGCCGCCCTCGCCACATCGGCGATGCAGGCCCGTGCCAACACGCTCGATCTCGGCAGTCTCGAAACGCTGTTCGACCAGCCGATCACGACCAGCGTGACCGGCATGCCCATGCGCCAGAGCGACGTTCCGGCGAGCATCGAGATCATCACCGCCGAGGATATCCGCCGCACCGGCGCGCTCGACATTCCCACCGTCCTCAAACGCTATGCCGGGATCGATTTCAAGCAATGGACCGACAGTCACTACGATGTCGGCGTGCGCGGCTACAACCAGCCCTACAATCCCCGGTTGCTGGTGCTCGTCAACGGACGCCAGGTCTATCTCGACCATTACGGCATGACGGCGTGGACAGCACTGCCCGTGCAGATGAACGATATCCGCCAGATCGAGATCGTCCGCGGACCGAACACTGCCCTCTTCGGTTTCAATGCCGCCAGCGGCGTCGTCAACATCATCACCTACAACCCGATCTATGACGACAACAGTTCCCTGCGCGTGAGCGCCACGGACTCCGGCATGGACGATTCGGCAACCGTCTCCTTTCGCCTTCCCGACCGCTACGGCATTCGCCTTTCCGCCGGCGTGCGCGACGAGAAGAGCTTCGATGCCGATGGCGAGGGCCTGAACGCGGCATTCGAAACCGACCCCGAAAGGAAGAACGTTTCACTCGATACGATCATCCAGTTCGGCGAGCGCACCCAGCTCGAGCTCGATGGCTCGCACGTTTCCGCCGAACTCAACGAACTCGATCCGACCTACCTCATCGCGCGCACCCGCTACTCGATCGGCTCGCTGCG
>JAGREZ010000059.1:1507-4052 GCA_020446285.1 Geminicoccaceae bacterium | reverse complement strand
TCGCGGATCACCTTGCCGCCGCCGAACTTCACTTCCTCGCCGTAGATCGTGCGGTCCTCCTCGACCTCGGCGAAGAGTTCGGTATCGGCGAGACGGACCCTGTCGCCAACGGTGGGGCCATACATGTCGGCATAGGCGGCCCGCGAAATCGTGTAGGCCATCAGTCGAGGCTCCCCATGATCTTCTGATTGAAGCCGAAAACCCTGCGCGAACCGCCAAGCGGCACCAGCATCACCTCCCTTGTCTGGCCGGGCTCGAAGCGCACCGCCGTTCCGGCCGGAATGTCCAGTCGCCAGCCTCGTGCCTTCTCGCGATCGAATTCGAGGGCCGGGTTGGTCTCGTGGAAATGATAATGCGAACCGACCTGAATCGGCCGATCGCCCCTGTTGGCGACCTCGAGGCTCAGGGTCTCTTCACCGGCATTGAGCTCGATGTCGCCGGGCATGGTCATCACTTCACCGGGAATCATGGGTTCGCATCTCCTCAACGAACGGGTTCATGCACGGTGACGAGCTTGGTGCCATCGGGAAAGGTGGCCTCGACCTGCACGTCGTGGATCATCTCCGCCACGCCTTCCATCACCTGCTCGCGGGTGATGACATGGGCGCCGGTCTCCATCAGCTCGGCGACGCTGCGTCCGTCGCGCGCGCCTTCGACGACGAAGTCGGTAATCAGCGCCACCGTTTCGGGATGGTTGAGCTTCACCCCCCGCTCCAGTCTGCGCCGGGCGACCAGTGCGGCCATGGCGACGAGCAGCTTGTCCTTCTCGCGCGGTGTCAGATTCAAGATTTCCTCCCCGTTCGTTCAGCCGGACCAGACCTTCGGCACACGGAGATCCGCGCCGGGCAGGATTTCACCCAGACGGCGGATCGCCGCAACCAGTCCCGTCCGCAATTCCGCGGCATCGGCGGCAAGCAGGCGGGCGACCAGTAGTCCGTCCATCCGGCTGCATGCCACGAGATTCCGCAACCCGTTAAGACAGGCCGTTGCCTCGCCGCTCGCGGATCCGGCAAGCAGCAACGTTGCAAAGCAGGTCCGGCCACGGGCAATGGTGGGGCGCTGCAGGGTCGCGTGCATGTCGCCGCTCAGTCGCAACGTGTCGGCAAGGACCAGGCGGCCGTCGATCCGGATCCGCCAATGGTCGACGATCCCGCCGGAACGGACCTGTTCGCCCATCGCCCGGCGACCGATCACCCAGCTTTCCACCGCCACCAGCCTCGCATCGCCGGCGAGCGCGACATCGAAGCGGCGTTCGAGCATGCTGCCATCGAAGACGATGGTCTCCTGCGGCAGCCAGAAGGCAGTGGCCCCTTTGCCCACCTCGAGCCGGTTGGCGACCCGCGCCGTTCCGCCCGAAGAGCGATAGAGCCGTTCGGCCGCCTGAGTGGTCAGCGTGGCCGTCGTATCCGGGGCCCAGATGCCATGCACATCGAAGCGATCACCACCGGTAAGGCCGCCAGCCGTATTGAGCAGCACCGCTACCGGCCCGCCCGCGCCATGATCGCGCGGCAGGCGGATCTTCGCGCAGCCTTCCTGCCGCAGCCGGTCGAGCACGGTTGCCGGTCCGCGTCGCTTGAAGGCGATGACCGCCCGGCCCTCGCTTCGCTGCATCGCTGGCGCCGGGACAGGCGCAGGCACGAGCGCGGGTGCGCCGGGGCACGAGCCGATGAGGATCGAGGCGCGGTTTTCGGCCTCGCCGCGTTCAGACGACGAGATGGCGACGGACATCGTCATCGTCCATCTGATCGCGTGTGCCACGCGCAACCACCTCGCCCCGATCCAGCACGAGAAACCGGTCGGCGAGATCACGGGCGAACTCGAAATACTGTTCGACGAGAACGATGGCCATGCCGCCCCTGTCGCGCAGGCCGGCGATAACGGTGCCGATATCCTTGATGATCGAGGGCTGGATGCCTTCCGTCGGTTCATCGAGAATGAGGAGCCTCGGGCGGGTCACGAGGGCCCGCGCGATGGCGAGCTGCTGCTGCTGACCACCGGAAAGATCGCCCCCGCGACGGCCGAGCATGTCACCCAGGATCGGGAACAGCTCGAAGATCTCGTCCGCGATGGTCTGCTCGTCGCGGGGCAAGGGTGCGAAACCGGTTTCGAGGTTCTCCCTGACGGTCAGCAGTGGAAAGATCTCCCGACCCTGCGGCACGATGGCGACCCCACGCCGAGCACGATCGGCGGGTCGAAGACGCTGGATCGGCTCATCCTCGAGCCGGATCTCGCCCGAGCGCACCTGCTCCAGCCCGACGATGGCCCGCATCAGGCTGGTCTTGCCGACACCGTTGCGGCCCAGCACACAGGTCACCTGGCCCGCCTCCGCCGTCATCGACACCGATCGCAGGGCCTGTGCCGCACCATAGAAGAGGTCGAGATCCGTCACGTTCAGCATGGTTCAGCGCCCCAGATACACGTCGATGACACGCTGGTTGGCGCTGACGCTGTCGATGGATCCCTCGGCGATGACCGAGCCCTCGTGCAGGACCGTCACCCGGCAATCGAGCGCGCGCACGAATGTCATGTCATGCTCGACGACGAC
>JAGREZ010000059.1:0-1428 GCA_020446285.1 Geminicoccaceae bacterium | reverse complement strand
TCGTCGACCAGCATCAGCTTGGGATCCTGACAGAGCAGCATGCCGATCTCCAGCCACTGTTTCTGCCCGTGGCTGAGACTGCCGGCGAGATCGAAGGCCCGATCCTCGAGCCTTATGGTCGAAAGCGTGTCCTCCAGCCTGTCGCGGTCAGCCCGGCTCAGCCTCTGCCAGAGCCCGAGAAACGGCCGGCGCTCGCCGGTCATGGCGAGATCCAGATTGTCCCACACCGTGTGGTTCTCGAACACGGTGGGCTTCTGGAACTTCCGGCCGATGCCGAGTTCGGCGATCCGCGCCTCGTCGTGAGTTGTCAGATCGATCCGGTTTTCGAACTCCACCCGACCGAGATCCGGGCGGGTCCTGCCGGTGATGACGTCCATCATGGTCGTCTTGCCCGCGCCATTGGGACCGATCACCGCCCGCAGCTCGCCGCGCTCGATATAGAGGTTCAGTCCGTTCAGCGCCTTGAAACCATCGAAGCTCTTGGTGACGCCTTCGACATAGAGAATATGGCCGCTCATCGTTCGTTCACCGCCTTGCGCATCCGTTCCCTTTCCTCGTTCTCGAAAGCGGGGCGGGTCCCGCGCACCCATGCGAGATAGCCGGCAAGCCCGCCGGCGATGCCCCGCGGGAAGAGGAGCGTCACGGCGATGAAGAGGAGGCCCAGCGCATAGAGCCAGAATTCGGGATAGCGGATCGTGAACCAGCTCTTCGCGGCATTCACGACAACGGCACCGATGACCGGCCCGACAAGCGTCCCCCGTCCGCCCACCGCGGCCCAGACGACCACCTCGATGGAGTTGGCGGGCGAGAATTCGCCGGGATTGATGATGCCTACCTGCGGAACGTAGAGGGCACCTGCGATACCGGCCATCAGTGCGGAGACGGTGAAGACGAAGACCTTGTACCGGTCGGCCTCGTAGCCGAGGAAGCGCGTGCGGCTCTCGGCATCGCGAATGGCGATCAGGACCCGGCCGAGCTTCGATCCGACGATCGCCCGCGCGGTCATGAAGCCGAGAGCAAGCGCGATGACGGAAGCCGCGAACAGCGCGGCGCGGGTCTCGGCTGACTGGATCGGATAACCGAGAATGTCCTTGAAATCCGTGAGGCCGTTATTGCCGCCGAATCCCATGTCGTTGCGGAAGAAGGCGAGCATCAGCGCAAAGGTCAGCGCCTGGGTGATGATGGAGAAATAGACACCCGTCACCCGGCTGCGAAAGGCGAACCAGGCAAAGACATAGGCGAGCAGACCCGGAACCAGCAGAACCATGAGCGCCGCAAACGCGAACTGGTCGAAGCCGAACCAGTACCAGGGCAGTTCCTGCCAGTTCAGAAAGACCATGAAATCCGGCAGTTCGGCATTGCCATAGACACCGCGATCGCCGATCTGACGCATCAGATACATACCCATCACATAGCCGCCGAGGGCGA
>JAGREZ010000466.1 GCA_020446285.1 Geminicoccaceae bacterium | reverse complement strand
ATCAGTTGCCTGCGGTTCGCAGCGGGGCGGAATTGCCGAGTTCGTGATCGGCGCCGTCGAGCAGGTCGTTGCAGGCGGTACGCGGCAGCTTGTGCAGGTCGCGCATCAGTTCGAACACGCCGCGTTCGACCACCGAGCGCACGGCCAGCTGGATCGGCTCAAGCGAACGCTCGCCGAGACCGAGATCGAAGACCTTGTTGCCGAAGAACTCGAACACGCCGGCGCGGACCTCGCGGCCGATGATCTGCTTCTGGTAGGAGACCGTGTCGACCACCCGAAGCGTGCGACTGTTGACGAGGCGAAGGTCGATGCCGACATTCATGACATAGACGCGGGCACCGGCGGAGACGAGATCGAACAGCACCTCGGCATTGTTCGAGCGGATGTTGTAGTTCATCTCGGTGATGCCGCCGATGATGTGATAGTCCGAGCCCTCGATCTGGCCGGCGAGGATCGGCCGGTAGCCGTTCTCCGCCGAGGGATCGCCGATGAGCTTGTTGTCGGCCCACTTCAGCTCCAGTTCGGTCACCGAGGTGTCGAAGCGCTCGACCTGCGGGATCTTCGCCTTGCCCAGCGCCGACATCGCCATGAGCGCCGCCCCCTGGGTCAGCCGCTTGCCGGTCTCGAGATCCTCCTTGCCGGTATAGTCGAGGATCTTGCCGACGGTGACGGTGGCCGGCCCGCGCCCCTTCATCGCCATCTCCAGCGACAGGCAGGAGAGAGCGGAGGTGTAGGGCGTGGGGTTCTCGAGCACCGGCGCACTACCGATCGGCGTTGCGTAATTGCCCGAGGAGGCGATCGGATTGGTGCAGGCGGTGGCGGCGAGGCAGCCAAGGGCCACCGACGCCTTCCGCAGGGAAAGCTTGCTCAGCATGTCATGACCTTTTCTTGTTCGCCGGCCGTCCGGCCGGTCGTTTTGGCCCCTGGAGAGCCTGTCCCTTTCGGGTGATGGGGTCGAAAGGAGGATCAGTTCCCGGAGCCGGCCGCCGGTTCGACGGCCTCGACATTCTTCAGCCAGGTCTCGGCGCTCTTGCCGTCGAGATTGACTGTCGCCTGCTGGTTGCCACGATTGATCTGCAGGGTGTTGATCATCACGGTGGAGCCGCGCTCCGCCTGGACACTGATCAGATTGCCGATCGACGTGGCCAGCGTCGTGCCATACGGCGCTCGCACCTCGATCCGGCGACCCTGCTCGTCCCGCAGAAACGGCATCGCCTCTTCCTGCATCCGCCCGCCATCGACACCGATCGGCGTCTCCAGCCCCTGCCGCCGCCAGTCATCGCCAAATCCCTGCGCAACCGTAGAACCGGCCACGAGGCAGACAACCAGACCAACGCCAATTCCAAGAGCACGCATCGCTTGTTCCCGATGGTTGAGGCTTCCCGGAAAACGGCACCACCGCTTCCGATAACCCCAATATCTCCATCAACAGACGTTAACGCTATAGATAAATCAACAGTTTACCATGATTTGTCGTTAACCTTGGCAAATATTCCAGCATTGGTTTTGCAAGTTTTATTGTAATGAAATCACTGATGTAAAAATGGTGGTTAATTTCAACATAGACTGTATTTTATCGCGTATCCGGATGCGGCACTTCGTTAACTGTAAAACTGGCGGATGGTTTCATGATATTCGTTTTCCAGACGTTCGACGAGTTCGTTCACGGGCGGGCAATCGCCGATCATGCCGATACCGTGTCCCGCCGACCAGATATCCTTCCAGGCCTTGTGTTCGTGATCGAGTTCGTCGGACATGTCTGGCCGGAAGGGGCGTGGCGGCGCCTTGGGATCCATACCCGCATCGATGAGGCTGGCAGCGAGGAAATTCGCGTTCACGCCGGTGACGTTGGGTGTGTAGACGATATCCGCCATCCGGCCCCGTTCGATCATTTCCTTGTAGCCGCTCACCGCAGCGCTTTCCGTCGTGGCGATGAAGCGGGTGCCGAGATATGCGAGGTCGGCGCCCATGGCGCGGGCGGCGGCGATGCCTGCGCCGTCGGAAATCGAGCCGGAAAGCAGGATGCAGCCGTCGAAGAAGGAACGGATTTCCCGACAGAAGGCGATGGGATTGAGGTTGCCCGCATGTCCGCCGGCGCCGGCCGAGACGAGGATGAGACCGTCCACCCCGGCCTCGATGGCCTTCTCGGCATGGCGACGGCTGATCACATCGTGAAAGACGAGGCCGCCATGATCCCTGATCCGGCGGACGACATCGAGTCGTGTTCCGAACGAGGTGATGACGATCGGCACCTTGCGTCTCACGCAGATGTCGAGATCGGCCTCCAGCCTGTCATTGGTGTGATGGACGATGAGATTGACGGCAAACGGCGCGGCCTTGCCGTCGAGTGCCGCCTCGATCTCGTCGAGCCAGCCTTCGAAGCCTTCGGCCGTTCGCTGGTTGAGCGAGGGAAAACTGCCGACGATGCCGGCGCGGCAGCAGGCGATCACCAGTGCCGGGTTGGACACGAGAAACATCGGTGCCGCGACGACGGGCAGGCGCAACATCTTCTGAAGCAGGGCGGGCAGGGTCACGGATTCGTTCTCCGACGATCTGGGCAGGATGGTTCTATGCCGTCGGTCCCGGCCTGTCAGCTCCCCCGGCGGCGAGCGAGCATCGATTTCAGCTCGCGCAGATCCGTGCCGCCGGCGAATTGCACGGCGAGGACATAGGAGGCGGCACCCGCGACCACGAGGGCGGCAATGGCGGGGATCGGGCTCCAGCCATGAAGCAGGCGATCGAGAACGAGCAGCAGCACGGCCATGACGAAGGTTGCGGCGCACATGCCTGCAATCCTCCGAACGAGCCGGGGCGTGGGCCGGAAATGGCCCTCCCTGTAGAGGAACCAGCCCAGAAGCAGTACATTCACCCAGTTGGAGATGGAGGTTGCGAGCGCGATGCCGACATGTTCGAGAGAGCCGATGAGAAGGGTGATGAGAACGATGTTCACGACGAGGCAGACGACCGCGATCTTGACCGGCGTTCTCGTATCCTCGCGGGCGAAGAAGCCCGGTGCGAGAACCTTGATGAGAACATAGGCGGGAAGGCCCGTGGCGAAGGCCATCAGCGCTGCGGCCGTCATGGCGGTATCGGAGGCGGTGAACGCGCCCCGTTCGAACAGGGCGGCGATCAGTGTGTGGCCAATGGCGACGAGTGCGGCGGTTGCCGGCAGGGTGAGCAGCAGGGCCAGTTCGATGGACCGGTTCTGCGTCGCCATCGCCGCCTCGTTCTGACCCGCGCGCAGCTGGCGGCTGAGCATGGGCAGAAGGGCGGTGCCGATGGCGATGCCGATGATGCCGAGCGGTAGCTGGTTGAGGCGATCGGCATAGAAGAGCCACGAGATCGAGCCGGCGGCGAGACCCGAGGCGAACCAGATATCGATGATCAGGTTGATCTGGTAGACGCCGGCACCGACGGCACCGGGCAGGATCAGCGCGAAGAGCCGCCGGATCGCGGGTGTGAGCGATGGCGGACGAAGCGCGAGCGCCATGCCGTTGCGCCGCGCCGCCATGACGACCCAGGTGAGCTGGAGGACACCGGCGACGGCAACGCCCCAGGCCAGCGCATGTGCCGGTCCGTCCGGGTGCATGCCGGAGAGGAGGAGAGCGGATATCAGTACGAGGTTGAGCAGGACCGGCGCGAATGCGGCCGCCGCGAACCGGCCGATGGCATTGAGGATGCCGCTGAAGAGTGCGGCAAGCGAGATCATCATCAGATAGGGAAAGGTGATCCGGCTCAGTTCCACTGCCAGCCTGAACCGTTCGCCGTCCGGCTCGAAACCATGGGCGATGAGGCGCACGAATGCCGGCATGAAGATCTCGACGAGAAGAACGGTGACGAGCAGCACCGTGCTCATGACCGCCAGCGCTTCCTCGGCAAAGCGTCGTGCCGGTTCCTCTCCCTCGCCTTCGAGCGTGCGCGAGAAGAGGGGGACGAATCCGGCATTGAAGGCACCTTCGGCGAAGAGCCGGCGCAGGAAATTGGCGAGCTTGAAGCTGACGAAGAAGGCGTCCGCCGCCACGCCCGCGCCAAGCATGAAGGCAATGAGCAGATCGCGCAGGAACCCGGTGATGCGGGAAAGGGCGGTGAACGAGCCCACCGTGAACGCGGCCTTGACGATGTTCATGTCGGTCCTTCGGGAATGGCGTCCGCGATGTAGCAGGCCTTTGCGGTGTTGCCGATAGCATCCGTGCCGCAGTGACGGCGTCAACGTATCCCCGCAAGGCCACCGGTGAAGCCGGTCTTGCGACAAAGCGATACAATCGTGGTGATGGTCCGGCAAATCCCTGCGACATCGGGCATCTATCGTCGCGTCGTCCAACCCAGGAGGAGCTCTGTCCATGACCACGATGACAGCCGTGCCGAAGGGATATTCCGGCATCCAGATCGCCCTGCACTGGATCGTCGCCATTCTGGTCGCGGCAC
>JAGREZ010000058.1:4149-21068 GCA_020446285.1 Geminicoccaceae bacterium | reverse complement strand
CGACCCTCTGCTCCCAAAGCAGATGCGCTACCAGGCTGCGCTACGCCCCGCCGTCCGGTTATCTAGGGGAATTAGGGCATTCAAGCAACAAGCTCATTGGGCGGCAGTATCGACAACTGCGTGATCGGCAAGCCGATTTTTCCCGAATGATGAAACCTGTCCCTGCCATTCGGATGATTCTGTCCGGATGGCAGGGCTTTGCGATGAATGCGTCTGCATCCATGAAGACGCAACGATCCGAAAGAACCTACTGGAATGCCGCCGGGATCTGTTCCTCGCGTTTGGTGATGAATGCGGTGATCGCTTCATCGATCGCGGGGTCGAGCGTTGGCTGGACATAGTCCTTCAGCGCCTTTTCAGCCGCGTCGAAGCCGCGCTTCGTCATGTCCTTGCTGCCGTCGATTTCCCATTGTTCGAAGCTGTTATTGTCGGCGAGCTCGCTCATGAAGAAGGCGTTCTGGAAGTGGTTCTGGGTGTGCGATGTGCCGAAGAAATGACCGGCGGGGCCGACTTCGCGGATGGCGTCCATGGCCTCGTCGAAATCATCGAAGGACGGGCCCTGTCCCATCTTGTGCAGCATCTCCATCTGTTCGGCGTCGAGCATGAACTTGGAGAGATTGGCGGTGAGCCCGGCTTCGGTCCATCCGGCCGTGTGCATGATGTAGTTGGCGCCTGCGAGCAGGATCGGCATCATGTTGAAGGCGCTCTCATAAGCCGCCTGCGCGTCCATGATCTTGGAGCCGGTGATCATGCCCGAGGAGCGCCAGGGAACATTGTACTTGCGCGCGAGTTGGCCGATCATGAAGTTCATGAGCGCGCATTCGGAATTGCCGGTCATCGGCGCGCCGGACTTCATCGACACGGTGGAAAGGAAATTGCCGTAGATCACGCGTGCGCCGGGCTGGACTGCCTGGGCGAAGGCAATGGCGGCGAGTGCTTCGGCATTGAGCGAGGCGACCGTGGCGACGGTCGAGGCCGGCGTATTGGCACCGGCGAGCGTGAACGGGGCGAGGATCGAGGCCTGACCACCGCGGGCATAGACCTTGAGCGCACCGAGCATGGTCTCGTCCCACACGAGGGGACTGTTGCAGTTCATGATCGAGACCATCACCGCATTGTTCTTCACGAACTCCTCGCCCATGACGAGCCCCGCCATGTCGATGGCATCCTGCGCGCGCTCGGGGGAAGTGACGGGCCCCATGAAGGGCTTGTCGCTGAGACGGATGGCGGAAGCGGTGATGTGCAGGTGGCGGCGGGAGACAGGCGAATCGGTCGGCTCGCAGGTCACGGCACCGGTATTGTGCAGTGCCGGGGCCATGTGCGCGAGCTTGTGGAAGATGGCGAGATCGTCGAGCGTGCCATAGCGGCGCTCATTGTCGAACATGCGCACGAAGGGCGAGCCGTAGGTCGGCCCGAAGGTCATGCTGTCGCCGCCGACATCCGTGCTGCGTTCGGGATTGCGGGCGTTCATGGTGAAGACAGGCGGTGCCTTGCCGGCAAGGCTCATGAGCAGGTCGCGCGGAATGTGCACGCGCTCGCCCCGGATGTCCGCACCCGCCTCGCGCCAGATGGCGAGGCTCTCCTCATCGCGGAAATCGATGCCGATCTCTTCGAGGATACGCAGCGACGCATCGTGGATCATCTCGAGACCCTCGGCGTTCAGCACCTCGTAGACGGGGATCTTCCGGCGCAGCGCCGGCAGCGAACGAATGGCACTACTCGTGCGCTCCGCCCGACGGGCGCTTCTTCCACCACGACGACCCTCTGCAGACATAGCGAAACTCCCTGCACCATCGAACCCGATCGATTCTCATTCATCCGGGATAGGCAGCCCCGCAGCCGAAAGCGCCACCATGCACGACGCCGCGTGTCGCATTTCGACAATGCGACGGTCTTGCGCGTGCGCTCCGATACGGCAATGTTGGGAAAACGGCAGCAGGGGAGGCAAGCCAGATGACCGATCGCGTCCAGGAATACGAGATCCACCACCCGTCCTTTCGTCACCTGATCAACGGCAATGCGCGCCTGCACAGGCTGTGGACGGGAGCCGCCTGGGCCGAAGGGCCGGTTTACTTTCGCGATGGCGATTTCCTTTTGTTCAGCGATATTCCCAACAACCGGATCATGCGCTTTGTGCCCGAACCCTATGGCCTGAGCGGGACGACGGGCATCTTCCGCGCACCGGCGGGCAATACCAATGGCCATACACGCGACATGCAGGGGCGACTCATCTCGTGCAGTCACGGTGAGCGTTGTCTGACCCGTACCGAGCATGACGGCACGATCACCGTGCTCGCCGATCGCTACCAGGGCAAACGACTGAATTCGCCCAACGACGTGGTGGTGAAGTCCGACGACACGATCTGGTTCACGGACCCGTCCTACGGCATCCTCTCCAATCTCGAGGGCTGGCAGGCCGAGCCGGAATATGGCGGCTGCAACGTCTTTCGCCTCGATTCGGACGGAACGCTCACCGCTGTCGCCACCGATTTCGTCAAGCCCAACGGCCTCGCCTTCTCGCCCGACGAGAAGACGCTCTATATTGCCGATACGGGCGCAAGCCATATGGAAAACGGCCCGAAACATATCCGCGCCTTCGATGTTGCCGGCGACAACACGCTCTCGGGCGGCGACGTCCTCATGACCTGCGACAATGGCATGTTCGACGGCTTCCGCATCGATACCGGGGGACGCATCTGGTCGAGCGCGGCCGACGGCGTTCATTGCTTCACCCCGAAGGGCGAACTGCTCGGCAAGATCCTCGTCCCCGAAGTGGTGGCCAATGTCTGCTTCGGTGGTGTGAAGAAGAACCGGCTCTATATCTGCGGCACGACGTCACTCTACGCCGTCCTTACCTGTGTCGAGGGCGCGGCGCGGCCGTAACGCCGTTGGCAGGCGCTGCCCGCCCGGTTTCCTACCCCATTGCCCAGAGGATCGTGGCGTAACGGGCTGTCTTGCCGATGGCGACCAGCACAACGAAAGGCAGGAACGGCGTCCGGAGCATTCCGGCGACGATGGTGAGCGGGTCACCGATGACCGGGAGCCAGGCAAGGAGCAGTGACCACAGGCCGTAGTGGCGGAAGGTCGCGCCGGCACGCTCCAGTGCCGCCGGGCTCGCCGGAAACCAGCGCCTGTCGCGAAAATGAAGGAGAAAACGGCCGAGGAGCCAGTTGCTGGCCGAGCCGAGCGTGTTGCCCGTACTGGCGGCGACCAGCAGTGCCTGTGTCCGGTCGGGATCCGCCAGCGCCATGGCGCCGAGCGTGAGTTCGGAAGATAGTGGCAGGATCGTTGCTGCCAGAAAGGCATTGAGAAAGAGGAGTGCGAGATCCACCCGCCAGCGTCTCCGGCGCGGATCAGGTCACGGGAGCGGTGTTGAGATCGGCGGCGGTGGTCGGGTCGCCGGCGGTGACACCTTCGGGCAGCGGGGCGAGGGCATCGAGCCGGTGTTCGGGCGTCATCGCCTCGACCGACCATGCACCGCCATTGCGCCGGAAGGTCATCGGCAGCGCGTTGGTATAGGCCCAGTGCTGCAGCGGCGTGTCGAGGGCGGCGGCAATCACGCGAAGGACGCCGCCATGTGCGGCGAGGAGCACATGATCCTCATGCAGTTCGCGTTGCAGGCAATCACAGATCCGCTGGACGAAATCCTCGATTGTCTCGACGCCCGGCTCCGATGCCTCCCAGTGATCATCCTCGAGCGGCCTGCCCTGCCTGGGGCCGAAGCAACGCTCGCGCAACGCCGCATCCTTCTCCATCGGCCAGCCGGTCGCCGCGAGGAGCGGGGCGATGGTCATCTGCACCCGCCGAAGGTCGCTCGCCACCAGCCGTTTGACCGGCATGGCCGCAAGCAGTGGGGCCGCCCGCTCCGCCTGCGCCATGCCATCCGCATTGAGCGGCACATCGTTCTGCCCCTGACAGATCCGCGCCCGGTTCTCCGCCGTCTCGCCATGCCGGACGAAATGAAACACGGACGCCGCCGGATCGAGTTTCCGCGAAAGGGCATGGGCTTCAAGCCGCTCGAACCAGCGCATGGTGACTCCGTTTTCTGCGTATGGAATGGACGCGGCTACACCTACGCCGGGAGAATCACTCTGTCGACCGTTGCCTCGAACCGGCCATGGTGGCAGCCGGGAAGGACCACAACAGCATCCACCACCCCCTTCGGCGAACTCGCCTCGCTGACGGGAAACCTCACCCAGAACCTGCGGTTGCCGGGCCAATTTTCTGACGTTGAGACGGGCCTGTACCAGAACTGGTGGCGCGACTATGATCCGGCCCTCGGACGATACATCCAGGCCGATCCGATAGGGCTCGCGGGTGGGGTGAATGTTTACGGGTATGTCGAGGGGAATCCGGTATCAAAAATTGATTTGCTCGGCTTATTTAAAACATGTCGCCGCCCTCTTTCTGGACTTCCGTTCATGGGGCCTCAGGTTGGCGCTGATCCAGGAATTTATCATGAACACGGATTTTTTGAAGATGAAAAAGGAGGAAATATTGGTTTTGGGCCAGACGGTTTGTTCGCCAAGGGCAACAAAACACCCTGTTGCGGACGCTGGTGGCGACGAAAGGAGGGAAATCGGCGGCAACCGGCGTTCCCGGTTTTGTTCCGAAGTGGCGGAGGGAACGGGATTCGAACCCGTGAGGAGTTGCCCCCAACACGCTTTCCAGGCGTGCGCCTTAAACCGCTCGGCCATCCCTCCGTTCGGGCGGCGACCGTCACGAGCCTGTGGCGGGCACGCCGGGAGCGGGCGCGCGGAACATAGCCGCGCTGGTGTTGACGCGCAACCTGTGGTGATTGATCTTTGGCCCCATATCGTGGCAATTCCAACGGATCAGGCGTTGCAGCCTCGCAATCGGGAGCCCCATGCGTCAGTTTCTCTATGGTCTAGCCTTCGTTCTTCTGGTTTTCGCCGGTGCAACCGCCATCGCCGAGATCTTCCACATGCTTGCCTCGGGGGTCTATCGCCCGGTGTCGCTCGGCTCGATCTGGTACAGTCTCCACGGCAACAGCCTTGTCGGCTTTCAGGCCCTGATCGAGAAGAACATCTCGCCACTTGTGTGGAGCCCGGTCCAGCTCATCCTGACCATGCCCACATGGATCGTTCTGGGCGTGCCCGGCCTCATCCTGCTCCTGACCTGCCGACCGCGCCACCGGGGACTGGGCTCCGGCCTCGGCTGAGCGCCCGCACGAGTCCGGCTCAACCGCGTTCCATGGTCTCGCGCTGTTCCTCGAGTTCCAGCCACCGTGTTTCGAGCTCGTCGAGTTCCGCCTTGCGCTCTTCGATCTCCCGGCTCAGCGCGAGAAAGCCGTCGGGATCCCGGTTGTAGAGTTCCGGGTCGAGAAGCCTTGCCTCATCCTCGCCAATCCGCAACGAAAGCGCCTCGATCCGTCCGGGAAGACGTTCGAGTTCGCGCTCCAGCTTGCGATCGATTCTCGCTCTCGGCACCGGTGCTGCGCCTTCCTTCGCGATTGCCGCCGGCGGAGCCTTGCCGCGCTGACGGTCGGCCTCCGCCGGTATCGAGCGCTGTGCCAGCCAGTCGCTGAAGCCGCCGGCAAACTCCTCGACCCGGCCACTGCCGTCGAGGACGACGGTGCTGGTCACGACCGCATCGAGAAAGGCGCGATCATGGCTGACGATCAGCACCGTACCGCGATAGTCGGCGAGCATTTCCTCGAGAATTTCCAGCGTCTCGATATCGAGATCGTTGGTCGGCTCGTCGAGAACGAGCAGGTTGCTCGGCTGCGCCAGGATCTTCGCGAGCAGCAGCCGGCTTCGCTCGCCGCCGGAAAGGGCGCGGATCGGCGTTCGCACCTGTTCGTCGCGAAAGAGAAAATCACCGAGATAGCCGACGACATGCCGGCTGCCGCCCGCAAGAACGACCTTGTCGCCACCATCGGGACAGAGGAGCTGCCAGGGCGTGAGGCTCTCGTCGAGCTCGGAGC
The DNA here is from genome assembly GCA_020446285.1 of Geminicoccaceae bacterium. Taxonomy (GTDB): domain Bacteria; phylum Pseudomonadota; class Alphaproteobacteria; order Geminicoccales; family Geminicoccaceae; genus JAGREO01. Next base: position 15,121 of record JAGREZ010000058.1, on the reverse strand, counting down.
GATGCTGGTCGAAACGTGCGATGACGAGATTGGTGCCCATGCGGACATCGCCCGAATCCGGTTCGAGCTCACCGAGCAGAAGCCGCAGAAGCGTGGTCTTGCCGGTGCCGTTGCGGCCAATGAAGCCGACACGATCCTGACGCATGATCCGTGTCGAAAATCCGTCGACGATCCGATGATCGCCGAAGGATCTGACCAGATCGCGCGCCTCGATCACCAGCGCACCACCACCCTCGCGATGTTCGGCGCGAAGGGCGACGCCGCGATTGCCGCGAAGGAGCTTTCCCCGTGCCGCGCGAAGTTCGCCAAGACGGCCGAGGCGCCCCTGATTGCGCCGGCGACGGGCAGTGACACCGCGATGCAGCCAATGCTGTTCGGCCCTGATCTTCTGCGCAAGACGTTCGAGTTCGCGTTCCTCCGCCTGCAGCAGCTCGTCGCGCCAGTCCTCGAAATGGTCGTAGCCCTGCCTGTTGACACGGATCGTTCCGCGGTCCAGCCACCATGTCGCATTGCCGATGGCACTGAGAAAACGCCGGTCGTGGCTGACGAGCACGATGGCGCCGGCAAACTCGCGCAACCGCGCTTCCAGCCATTCGATGGCGGGCAGGTCGAGATGATTGGTCGGCTCGTCGAGCAGCAGGACGTCCGGAGATGAAACCAGCGCGCGTGCCAGGGATACGCGTCGCTGCTCGCCGCCCGAAAGGCGGGTGCTGTCACGTCCGGAGTCCATTTCGAAGCTCTCCAGCAGATCGCGGGCGCGATAGAGATTGCTCTCGTCACGCTGCAGGGCCGGCAAGCCGTCGAGCACGACTTCACAGAGCTTCATGCCAGCCGGTATCTCCGGTTCCTGCGGCAGGTAACTCACCAGCGCACGGTTGCCGAGGGTGCGGCTGCCGCTGTCGAGCTCCACGCGGCCGGCCATGACACGCATCAGCGAGGACTTGCCGGCGCCGTTCCTGCCGACGAGACAGACGCGATCCTCCCGCTGGATGTCGAGATCGATGCCATCGAGGATCTGGCGACCGCCAAGATTCAGGGCTGCGGAACGGATTGAAATCAGAGGTTGGGACAAGGCCATTCATCCGGAGGTACTGACCAACAGGGCCGTTTGGTATATGGCTTCCGTCGAGCGGGATGCCCAGCCCCGATGACGCACGGAAGAGAAGAAGGTGGCAGCTCCATGAACGATACCATTCTCGAACCGTTTCGAGCCTTCGGGATCAGCGAGCTTGCGGTCGAGCAAGACGCCGATTCGGCCGTCGCCCGTCTCGGCGAGCTTTATGCGCAGGCAGCCGCGCGCCTCAAGGACTCCTTCATCCGCTACGCCCGAACGGGTGAGGAGCCCGGCGACGTCAGGGCTTTCTATCCCTATGTGGGTCTCCGCGTCGATGCCTCGCAGCTCAATCTCGATGCGCGAAGGGCGCACGGGGCTCTGCATGACCCGGGCATCTACGGCACGACGGTCACCCAGCCGACGCTGTTCGAGGGTTATTACCGCGAGCAGTTACGCAACCTTTCCGTGCATCACGATGTGCCGCTGGTCACCGGCGTGAGTCAGCGGCCCATGCCCTTGCCCTATCTCGTCGATGTCGGTGGCAGCGGCATCTCCCAGGAGCGCGCGCATCAGCTCACCTATCTGTTCCCGATGCCGGATCTGAGCCAGACGGACGACCAGATCGCCAACGGCACCTACTGGCCCGCGGACGGCGAACCCGAACCGCTCGCGATCTTCACCGCCGAGCGTGTCGACTACAGCCTGCACCGCCTCTACCACTATAGCGGAACGGCGCCGCAGCATTTTCAGCGCTTCATCCTGCTCACCAATTACCAGCGCTATATCGAGCATTTCATCGCCTGGGCGCAAAGCGAGATCGACGAGGGCGACAGCTATGAACGCTTCGTCGGTCCGGGCAATGTGATTGCCTGGAACAGACGGTTCTCGGACCGGGACAATGAGGGTACATCGCCCGAGCACCTGCCGCAGATGCCCGCCTACCACCTCTGCCGCAAGGACGGTCAGGGCGTGACCCTGATCAATATCGGCGTCGGCCCATCGAATGCACGCACGATCACCGACCATCTCGCCGTGTTGCGGCCGCATTGCTGGATCATGCTCGGCCACTGCGCCGGCCTGCGTCGTACCCAGCAGCTCGGCGATTACGTTCTCGCGCATGGCTACATGAGAGAGGATCATGTCCTCGATCAGGAAGTGCCGCCTTTCGTGCCGGTACCGCCGATCGCCGAGGTTCAGGTCGCCCTGCAGACCGCCGTCGCCAACATCACCGGACTGTCGGGGCTCGACCTCAAGACGCGCATGCGGACGGGCACCGTGGCGACCACGGCCAACCGGAACTGGGAACTGCGCTATGATGAACTGTTCGAACGGCTGAACCAGTCGCGCGCGATCGCGGTGGATATGGAAAGCGCCACGATTGCCACCAACGGCCTGCGCTTCAGGGTTCCCTATGGAACGTTGCTCTGCGTTTCCGACAAGCCGTTGCATGGCGAGATCAAGCTGCGCGGCATGGCCAACCGTTTCTATCAGGACAGGGTCAACCAGCATCTCGAGATCGGCCTCGAAGCCTTCCGGCTCCTGCGCGAGCAGGGCCTCGAACGCCTTCATTCACGCAAGCTGCGCAGCTTCGACGAACCGGCGTTCCGCTGATACCGACACCCGCACCGCGTTCGCCTCACCCGGCAAGGGGATCAGTGCGGTCTCGGGAGTTCGGGCGACGGGCCGAGCCGGCGGTACATCACATGGGCGTCGACGAGGCCGAGATGAGGGTGGCGGAAGGCGTCGGGAATGGTGCCGAGGATGATGAAACCGAGGCTTCGCCAGAGTTTCACCGCCCCGACATTGCTCGCCAGCACGAAATTGAACTGCATGGCGCGATAGCCGAGGGCAGCCGCTTCCTCCAGCGCGCGGGCACCCATCCAGCGCCCGACACCGAGGCCGCGCGCCGCTTCACCTGTGATGAAACCGGCATTGCAGACATGATCGCCACCGCCCGCCTGATTGGTCTTGATGTAGAACGTGCCAAGCGGCGTTCCGTCGGACGCCTCGACGATCCAGCAACCCGCGACCAGCTCCATCCAGACGCGCAACGCCGCCTCGCGGGACATGTCGGGCGCGAAGGCATAGGTTTCTCCGGCACGGATCACGCCTTCGAGAATTTGCCAGATCGCATCACCGTCGTCCGGCGTCGCGGAACGAAGCCGAAAATCGCTCATCGCGGCGCCATGCGAATGGCGCCATCGAGCCGGATCACCTCGCCGTTGAGCATGGCGTTCCGGGCAATGTGGACAACCAGCGAGGCATATTCGCAAGGATCGCCGAAACGGCTGGGAAAGGGAATCGAGGCTGCCAGGCTCTGCTGGACAGGATCCGGCATACCGAGCAGAAGCGGAGTTGCGAACAGGCCCGGCGCGATGGACATCACCCGGATGGCACGGCTCGCGAGCTCGCGGGCGGCCGGAAGCGTCAGGCCGACGATGCCGCCCTTGGATGAGGCATAGGCCGCCTGACCGATCTGTCCGTCATACGCCGCAACCGAAGCGGTGTTGACGATGACACCCCTTTCGCCTGAATCGAGCGGTTCGAGATCGTTCATGGCCGCCGCCGCAAGACGAAGCATGTTGAAGGTGCCGATCAGGTTGATCTCGATGACCTTGCGGAAATCGTCGAGCGGCATGGCTCCCTCACGGCCGACGATCCGTTTCGCCGGGCCGATACCGGCACAATTGACCAGCAGACGCGGCGCACCGAAGGAGGCAACGATGTCCGCCATGACGGCTTCGGCGTCGGCCGCACGGGTCACGTCCAGTTCACGCGCATCCGCACCGAGCCGCCCCGCCTCGGCGGCGGCCTTCGCGCCGTCGCGATCGACGAGGACGGGATGTGCCCCCTCTGCCTTCAGCATTTCCGCAGTGGCCAGACCGAGCCCCGATGCACCGCCGGTCACAACCGCAACAATTCCCCCGAGATCCATCTTGCGTTCCCCGATAGACAAGCCCGCTGCAAACAGCGGGAATTGCGTCCCAAAGAGATTGAATACGCTGTCCTGAACTGCGCCCACGAAAAAGCCGCCCGACGATGAACCGGACGGCTTCATTCATGTCATCGCGGGTCCGCCTCAGGCAAGCTTCTGCTTGACCTCCGCAATCGCGTTTTTCATGACATCGTCTGCACCACCACCACCGATCCGCTCGGTGAGAAGCTGACGGGTCGTGCGCACCGCCAGATCGGCGACCCGGACGCGAACGTCACGAACAGCCTTGGCCTCCTCCTGGGCGATACGTTCAAGAGCCATTTCCTCACGCCGCTTGAGGGTATGCTCCATCTCCGTCTTCAGCCGCTCCTCGAGACGCCTCGCTTCATCCTCCGCATGGGAAACGATTTCCACAGCGGCCTTTTCGCCTTCAGCAAGCTTCGAGCGGTGTTTCTCGAACAGCGCCTTCGCTTCGTCATGAAGCCTGCGCGCCTCGTCCATCTCCGCGCGGATGCGATTGGCGCGGCCGTCGAGTCCTTCGGTCAATGCCTGTCGCAGCGGCTTGCGAACGATGAAGAGCAGGACGAGGGTGGCGAGAATCAGTACGAATTCCACCATCTCACGCGGCCTCCCTCTTCACTACCGCCTGCAGGGCCCGCTCGACTTCATCCCTGCCAACCTTGCTGCCGATCAGGCGTTCGATGGCAGCCTGTGCCGTTTCGACAGCAGCACCCTCGACTTCGGCCATGGCCGTCTCGCGTGCCTTGCCGATCCGCTGCTCCGCGGCGGCGATCTTCTCCGCCATCGATGTGTCGAGTTCGGCAAGCCTTGCAGCCTGTTCCTCCGCGATGCGCTCGCGCAGTTCCTTGATCCGGAGCTGCGCCCGTGCGTGGGCATCGGCCAGGTCTGCCTCATAGCGGGAATAGGCGGCCTCGGCTTCGGCACGAAGTTCCGCGGCCTTGTCGAGATCCCCGCTGATCCGCTCCTCGCGCTGCCGGATGACTTCGGTCAGTTGCGGAAGCGCCAGCTTCGACACGACCTGGTAGAGCAGCACGAAGAAGATGACCAGCCAGACGACCTGCGACGAGTAGGTGCTGACATCGAGCTGCGGCATGCCACCCGAATGCTCCGCGCCGCCATATTCCGTGACATCCACCTCGGAAGCGGTCTCGGCCGCGATTGCGGCGAATGACACGAGCGTCAGGCAAATTCCTGCGAAAATGCCGGCTGCCATGCCTCGAAAACGAGCCATCATCTTCATCCCTTCGCGTCGTCCAACATGCAGCGCCCAAGCTGGGTCAGGGCGCTGCGTTCGCGGATACGCCCCGGATCAACCGAACAGGAGAATGAAGGCAACGACGAGCGCGAAGAGGCCGATGGCCTCCACCAGCGCGAAGCCGAGGAACATGATCGGCTGCAACTTGTCCTGCGAGGCCGGATTGCGACCGAACGTGGCAATGCTGGTGGCGATAACGTTGCCGATGCCGATGCCGACACCCGCGAGGCCGATACAGGCCAGACCGGCACCAATCATCTTGGCTGCTTCAATCTCCATCTTGTCACTCCTTTTGCGACGTCGAAGTTGGATAACCCTGGTTGGAAGACCCCCTGCCCCGTTTCCGCTCCTGCTAGTGCAGGTTGATGGCGTCATTCAGGTAGATGCAGGAGAGTACGGCGAACACATAGGCCTGCAGGCAGGCTATGATGATCTCGAGCCCGATCAGACCGACCGCGACGAGAAACGGCAGAATGCCGAAGATTCCCATGGCGATCACGAAGCCGCCGAACGTCTTGAGCATGATATGCCCGGCGGTCATGTTCACCGCGAGACGCATGGCGAGGCTGAACGGTCGGATCAGATAGGAGACGATCTCGATCGGGATCAGCAGCGGATAGATGAACATCGGCACGCCGGAAGGCGCGAACAGGCTGAGGAAATGCGTGCCATGCCGGGCGAGGCCGATCACCGTGACGGCGATGATGACGCAGACGCCCATGAAGAGCGTGACGACGATATGGCTCGTATAGGTGAAGGTGCCCGGAATCATGCCGATCAGATTGCCGAGCAGGATGAACAGGAAGAGGGTCATGATCGCCGGCAGATAGCGCAGACCTTCCTTGCCGACATTGTCGAGAACCATCCCCCGCACGAATTCATAGAGCATTTCGCAGATGGACTGCAAACGCGTCGGGACGAGGCTTGCACCCTCGAGGCCACGCTTGAACAGCCAGGCGGCGATGCCGACACCGACAGCCATGAACAGCGCCGAATTGGTGAACGACATGTTGAGACCAAGCGGCTCGAAGACCATGGTCATGATCGGCTTGACTTCGAATTGCTCGAGTGGACCTGCCAACTTACCCCTGCCCCATCAAGGCTCGCCGGGCCGGACCCGCGAGCATTCACCAGTCTCTAGTCTTCCTCGCGGTCCGCGACTTTCGCCTCGGGGGTCGAACGCTCGCGCTCCAGCCGCTGGATATACCGATACGCATTCAACGAACCCGCGGCCATTCCCAGAACGAGCAGCAGAATGAGGAAAACCGGTCGCGTGTCGAGCCATCCATCAAGGAAATAGCCCACCACCACACCGAACAGGACACCCGCAACCAGCTCGATCCCGATATGGAGACCGGCGTGCGCGGAGGACGCATTCGCGCGCCCCGACGACTGGGCGTCCTTTTCCCTGCTGCCCGGCTGGCTCGCCCGCAGGCGCTCCAAACGTGCATCGAAGTCGACAAAATCGGGCTTGCGATCATCCTCGTTCATCGAGCCTCACCGCTTCGACGGCGCACAACACATCGCCTGCCCCTCGACCCGGCGCGAAACTAGGTGCGGGTCCGTGCGGTGTCAAGAATGGGCGACCACCAATCGGGCCAGCGAATCTGCCGGTTTGCGCCAATCCATCATTTATGCGGCACTATGCCCTATCAACGCGCCGTCATGCGCTGACCGCCATCTCCACCGCTTCCTCGAGGGCAACCGAGACGAGCCGGGAAACCCCACGCTCGACCATGGTCACACCGAACAGCCGGTCCATGCGCGCCATGGTGAAGGGATGGTGCGTGACGACCACGAAACGCGTATTCGTCTCGCGGGCGATTTCCTCCATGAGCAGAACGAAACGCTCGACATTGGCATCGTCAAGCGCCGCGTCGACCTCGTCGAGGACGCAGAGCGGACTGGGCTCGCTCAGGAAAAAGGCGAAGATCAGCGCGAGCGCCGTCAGGCTCTTCTCGCCGCCGGAAAGAAGCGAGATGTTCTGCAGCTTCTTGCCCGGCGGCATCGCGTCGAGTTCGAGCCCGCAGGCGAGCGGATCGTCCAGATTGGTCAGCCGCAGATGGGCCTTGCCGCCGTTGAAGAGCTTGGCGAACAGCCGGCGGAAATGGTCATCGACACGAACGAAGACTTCCCTGAGACGCTCGCGGGCTTCGCGGTTGAGTGTAGAGATTCCGCTCTTGAGCCGTTCGACCGCCTGACGCAGATCCTCCTCCTCGCGCTTGAGGCCGTCGAGTTCGGCCTCGCGTTCGTCCGCCTCGACGGCGGCTCGCAGATTGACCGGCCCGATCCGCTCGCGCGACGCCACCAGCCGCTGGAGCTGCTCTTCCATTTCGGACGGGTCCGTCCCGGTCAGCGCCTCGACCACCTCCTCGTCGGCCAGAAGTTCCTCGACCGGACGGCTCAGCCGGCCCCGCGCATGCGCGAGCGCCGCCGCGACGGCTTCTTCGAGCCGTCCATGCTCGGCCTCGGCAAGCGCCATGACCTCATGCCTCGATGCGGCCTCGCCTTCGGCCCGCCTCGCCTCGCCCGCGGATTCCGCCAGCGCGGTTTCAGCCGCGGCCAGCACCTGCCGTTCTTCCGCAAGCCTGGTCCGCAATTGCGCGACCTCGCGAGCCAGTTCATCGCGCCTCGAAGCCTGGCCTGTATCCCGCAGATGCTCGTCGAGACGCTGGCGCAGCTGTCCGAGACGCTCCGCGAGCGGACCCATGGTGTCACGGGCCGATTCGCCGGCGACGGAAAGCCGCTCGCATTCGGCCACCAGCGAACCGTGACGCTCGGCGAGCGCTGACAGCGATGCGGCAGTTGCCGAAGCCGCCTTGCGCAGCTCCTCGAGATGCGCGCTCTCCTCCGCCAGCGTGCCGCTCCTCTCGCTGGCCTCGAGGCGCATGGCCGCGAGTTCCGCGTCGAGCGATGCGAGTTCCCCGTCCAGCTCACCGGTCTCCCGGTCCAGCCTTGCGGCATCCTCGTTCAGACCCGTCGAGGCGGAGCTGCGATGTGCCTTTCTGACCTCGGCCTCGCCGCACCGCCGCTCGAACATGATCTGCGCCTGGGTGACCGCCTCGAGCAGACGGGCCTCTCGCTGCCTCTCGCCGTCCGCCCGCTGCCGCGCCGCCTCGTATCCGGCGTCCGCCCGGATCTTGCGCTCGCGCCATTCGGCAAACTCCCGTTCCAGCGCGCGAACATCGTTCTCCACCTCGCGGAACCGGGCGTCGAGCGCTTCCGGCTCCGCCGCATCGTCGAGCGACATCCCCGACCGCTCGCGGCTGACGCCGGACAGTTCGGACGCAAGCATCCGCTCCTCGTCGGCAAGACGGGTCTCGGTCGTTCGCGCCGCTTCGATGGATGTTTCGAGCTGTCCCAGCTCCATTGCGGCCGAGCGACATTCCATTTCGGTACGACGGTGCAGCGAACGCATGTTCGCAAGTTCGCGTTCCGCCTCGCCAAGCAGCTCCCGGCTTTCGGCCGCGCGTGCCTGCGCCTCCACCAGCGCCCGTCGTGTCGCCGGGATTTCCCCGGCCAGCGCCGCGAGACGGCGGTGCTGCAACAGGCGAAGCTCGCTCTCGTCTTCCTCGTCCGGCAGACGGACCAGCCCGTCCCAACGCCAGAGCCCGCCCTCCGGCGTGACGAGGCGCTGACCCTGGTGCAGACCGTGCTGGAGATTCGAGGCCATGGCCGCATCTGCGCAGATTCCGACCGATGCGAGACGGCGGTTCAGGCGATCCGGTGCCCGGATCCTCGCCGAGAGCGGTTCGACACCATCCGGCAGGGCAAGCACCGCGCATTCGCCATCCAGCCGCCGCCAGAATCCGCCGCCGCCCTCATCCTCCTCCGCACGCAACAGAAGATCATCGCCCAGCGCCGCCGCCAGCGCCCGGCTCCAGGCCTCGGGCACCTCGAAACGATCGATGATCGGCGAGCCGTCATCGCCTGCCGTCCGCAGCGAGCGGAGCGCTTCCTCCTCGGCCACCGCCCGGTCGAGCCGCCGCTCGATATCGGCCGTCGCGGCAAGATCGGCCTCGCGACGGGCCGCCGCTTCCTCGCGGGCGGCGGCGAGCCCGGCTTCGCGCGCCTGCAGATCCTTCAGTTCGGCATCCAACGCCTCGCAGCGCGGGGCGAGTTCCGCGAGAGCGGCTTCGCGACCGGCGAGATCCAGCGCCCTGCGCTCGCCGGCGATGGCATCGAGACGACGCCTTATGCGCTGCTCCTCGCGGGTCAGGCGCTCGATCTGCGCCGACAGGGTCTCGCGTCGCTGACGGGCGGCGGCTATCCCTGCCTCGAGCGACTGGCGCGCGGCGACAGCTTCCGCCAGCTTCTCGCGGATGGCCTCGACCCTGCTCTCGCACTCGCCGCGCCGTTCGGCGAACAGCGCGGCTTCCGCGCCTGCCCGCTCCAGCGCCTCACCCGCACTTGCACGCTCGGCCTCCGCCTCGCCCAGCTGGCGCCTCGCCACCTCGACGAGCGCATCGTCATCGACGGAAACCAGCCTCTCCAGCTCTTCGGCAACGGTGCGCCGGCGCGTGCGCAACTCTTCCAGACGTTTGCCCAGACTCTCGCGCCGTGACTCGGCGACAGCGATCTCGCGTTCGATCCGCCGGGCATGGTCACCGGCCATCGCCGCGGCCTCGACGAGACCGGGTTCGGCCGTCCGCAATTCCGCCAGCTTCGCCTCGAGTTCGCCGATACGGACCTGCGCCTCCCCGGCCTCGCGACGGCGCTCGGCAAGCGTCGCCTCCGCAAGCGCGGCTTCCCGGTCGAGCCCTTCGAGGCGCGCGGTTGCTTCCTCGACCTGCTCCCGCAGCATCCCGCTCTCGCGCTCATGCTGGCGATGGCCGGCCTCGATCGTGACGAGGCGCTCCTCGGCGCGTGCGGCGAGCGCTGTCGTCACCGCCACCGCCTCCCGGCGTTCCGGCAACAGCGCCCCGGCGGCAAGATGCGCCTTCTCGCACCGCTCGCGGGTCTCGCGCGCCGCACCATGCGCGCGTCGGGCCGCCTCCAGACGCGCCTTCGCCCCGTCAAGGGCCGCGGCGGCCTTGCGCAGGCGGGCCAGGCTGGAAAGCGATTCCAGTTCGCGGATCTGTTCCTGCAATTTGCGGTAGCGTTCGGCCTGCTTCGACTGACGACGCAGGTCCGTCAACCGTTCCTCCTGATCGGCGATCCGGTCGGTGACACGTTCGAGATTGCGTTCCGTCGCGGCGAGCTTCAGTTCCGCCTCGCGCCTTCGGCTGTGCAATCCGCCGATGCCGGCCGCATCCTCGAGAAGCCGCCGCCGCTCTTCCGGCTTCGCCTCGACGACGAAACCGACCTGTCCCTGACCGATGATCGCCGGCGATCGCGCACCGGCGCCGGCATCGGCGAAGACGAGATGAATGTCGCGCGCGCGCGCCTCGCGGCCATTGATGCGATAGGCGGAGCCCGTCCCGCGGCTGATCCTGCGGGCGATTTCCAGTTCCTCGAGATCGAACGGCACACCGGCTTCCGCGAGACCGCCGCCCTTGCCGTTCGCCCCGCCACCATGATCGACACCGCCAGCACCGTTTCCCGTCGCCGGCTTCTTCACCAGCACCGAGACTTCGGCCATGTCATAAGCGCTGCGCAGCGAGGAGCCCGCGAAGATCACATCGTTCATTTCGGAGCCGCGAAGCCCACGCGCCGAGCTTTCACCCATCACCCAGCGCAGCGCCTCGACGATGTTCGACTTGCCGCA
>JAGREZ010000058.1:0-4111 GCA_020446285.1 Geminicoccaceae bacterium | reverse complement strand
ATGTCCAGCTCAACCGGATCGCAAAACGACTTGAAGCCGCTCACACGCAGTCGCGAGAATTCCAAGGAGGCACCATCACAAGATGTAGGGTTGATGAAGCGACGCTACCACCATATGCCGCGAAGGCAAAGGCCGGATTCTCTTCAACCTGAGGTTTATTAATTCTTTTTCGAACTGCGCCCGAAAGGGCACTCCATCCGCTCGACCCACCCCGTTCAGTCGATCAGCGCATCGAAGATCTCGCCGAACTCGTCAGGCGAGCGATTGCCGGAATAGAGTTCGCCATTGATGATGAAGCTCGGCGTCGAGCGGATCTCGTACTGGTTCTGGCCGTCCAGACGGACCTGCAGCACGGCATCGCCCATGGCTTCGTCATCGAGACAGGCGAGCGCTTCCTCCCGCGGCAGCCCGCCGAGCTGCGCAAGCTGGAGCAGCGATTCGAGCGGATCCGCCGACCGCGCCCACTGAGCCTGGGCGGAGAACATCGCGTCGATGAACCTGAAATAGCGATCGTCGCCGGCGCAATGGGCGATCACCGAGCCGGCCAGCGCCACCTGGTCCAGCGGAAAATCCCGCATGACGAGCCGGACCTTGCCGGTATCGACATAGCGTTCCTTGAGCTCGGGCAGGGTTTCTGAGTGGAAAGCCGCGCAGTGCGGACATGTGAGCGACGAATATTCGATCATGGTGACAGGAGCGTTCTCGTCTCCGAGCACATGTTCGCGTACCTCGCCGGCCGCCGCCGGCCCCGAGACCGCAACGAACAGGACCGCTGCCAGCCACTTCACACTTTCACGCATCGCCTCACTCCACCTGAATTTTCCCTGCAACCGGTCTATATGACGTCGATAAGGTCATCGGCCAAGGGATGCGCCCCGTATTTCCGCCTTCAGTGCGTCCGCCCGTACCTGCCCGGCAGCATCGAGGCTTTCCCGCATGCGTTCGGCACGGGACGTGCCACGGCTGTATCCGCCCTCGCCCGCAAGTTCGTACAGCGCCAGGGCCAGCGCCGGATCCGCATCCGCGACGCGGTCGCGTTCATGAAGTTCGGCGAGCCGGAAATATCCCTTCGGCTCGCCGGAAAGCCCCGAGCGGCGATAATAGGCCGCTCCCTTTTCCGGATCCTGCATCCCGGAATTTCCGGTGTAGATGTCTCCGAGATACAGGAGCGCACGATCATCGCCGAGTGAAACCGCCCGCTCGAACGCGGTCGCGGCACCCTCGGGGTCCGCCGGGATACCGTCGCCGCGATAGAGCATCTTGCCGAGATCGTAGGCGCTGGACGCATGTCCGAGCTCGGCCGCCCTTGCAAAGTAGCGCGCCGCCATCGCGGGATCTGCGGGAAGGTCGCCGGCGCCATCGCGATAGAGCCGGGCGAGATCGACGAGTGCGGTATCGCGGCCCGCCTCCGCAAGCTCGGCATACATCCGCGCCGCACGCTCGCCGTCCCGGGGGACGCCACGGCCGTCGCGATAGAGATCGGCGAGCCTGCTCTTAGCCGACTGGTCGCCATTCGCCGCCTCGACCTCGAGGGAGGTTGCGGCAATTCCGTACCAGCGCTGCGCCTCGCCCCGATCCTGCGGCAGGGCCTTGCCCCTGCGATAACGATCGGCCAGTTCGAGCTGCGCGGGGACATAGCCGTTTGCGGCAGCCTTCTTCAGGGCCGCCACCGCCTCCTTCGTACCGCCACTGCCTTCACCGAGCACGAGCATGGCCAGCTCATGGCGCGACGCCTCGTCCCCGGCTTCGGCGGCCGCCGCGAACCAGCGCCCGGCCTCGGCAACGTCCCTTGGAAATCCCTCGCCGGAAGCATAGATGCGCCCGACTTCGCGCATGGCCTTCGGATCGCCGGCCCTGGCGGCGGACAGATACCATTTCGCGGCACCTTGCGGATCGGGCTTGCCGCCGCGTCCGTCGCGAAGCATGTCGGCAAGCCCCATCTGCGCCGCGACCACACCGTTCTCGGCGAGCCTGCGATATTCCGAGCGTGCCCTCACATATTCGTAGCGTTTCTCGGCATCGGACGCGACCCGCAGGAGTTCCTTCTGGATCTCCGTGGGTTCGTAGCCTTTCGTGCAGCCTGCGAGAAGCGCAAGCGAACAGGCGATTGCGGCGATCCTCCTGCAATTCATGTCAGCGCCCGGCAGCAGCGGCGAGGGTTCGGCCAAGATCGAGCAACGCCCTGTGCAGACCGGGATGTTCGATCCCGCGCAGCCGCCTGTCCAGCTCTTCCCGGCGTTCCGGCGAGAGCTCGACCGGACGGGGCGGTTCCTGCGCTGGCGCGCGCGGCGGCAGACTGCCCTGATGGATGCGGAGATGGCGAACGGCATCGAAGCCGAGATAGTCGTTCACCCGCTCGATGATCTGGCGCGCCTGATGCTGGAGTTCGACGGCGGCACCGCCGGCCGCGCGCACCGTGAGCACGCCCTGACGCCGCGTGCCCCGACGGAAATCGATGGCGACGGGCTGGCATCGGCTGGCGAAGGCCCGGCCAACGATCGACGGCCAGTCGTTGAGGATCGAGGATTCGGCGAACCCCCGGCGTCGGGCAGCCGGCGACAGAAGGCCGGATACCACTCTCGACACCGACTGGGTCACATGCGAACGTCGTGCAGACATGGTGCCCTTCGGCCGCTGGCCGCTTTCAATCATCGGATCCGTTGCCCATCCGCCCCGCCCGGGGGTCATCACTTCGCCTGCTTTCGTTCATAACACGGTTGGTCACCTTGCGAGAGTGCTTTGAACTCCCAGTAGAAAACCGGATCCTCAAGCGTGACCTTCTTGCATGGTACGACAGGAACCGCCGCGTGCTTCCCTGGCGGGCCGGCGCCGGCGAACGGGCCGATCCCTACAGGGTCCTGGTCAGTGAGGTTATGCTTCAGCAGACCGTCGTCAAGACCGTCGAGCCCCGGTTTCACATGTTCGTCAACCGCTTCCCTGCCGTCGAAGCTCTTGCCGCGGCATCCGTGGACGAGGTTCTGCACGCCTGGCAGGGCCTTGGCTATTACCGCCGTGCGCGCGGCCTGCATCGCGCCGCCGGAGAAATCGTGCGAAACCATGGTGGTCACATCCCGGACGATGTGGAAACACTCGAGGGGCTTCCCGGAATAGGAGCCTATACGGCCCGCGCGATCGCCGCCATCGCGTTCAACCGGCCTGTCGTTCCGGTCGACGGCAATGTCCGCCGGGTACTCGCACGGCTTGCCGCCATCGACCGCCCCGCCACGAAGCTGGCCGCCCCGATTGCGGCGCTCGCGCGGAAACTCGAGAGCGATTTCCGCGCGAGCGATACGGCACAGGCGCTCATGGAACTCGGCGCGCTTTGCTGCCGCCCGGCAAATCCGGCCTGCGGCACCTGTCCGTGGGAGCGTTGCTGCCGGTCCCGCGCACTCGGTCTGGAAACATCGCTGCCACGACCGCCCGAAAAAATCCGGCGACCCGAACTCTTCGCAACCGCATGGCTCGCCCGGCGAAGCGACGGCGCGATCCTCTTTCGCAGACGTCCGGACGAGGGATTGCTCGGCGGCCTGATCGAACTGCCGTCATCGCCATGGTGCGGAACGAACGCGATCGTCGAACCGGACTTCGGCACGGGATTCGCGCTTTTGCCGGGCAGCGTCCGTCATGTCTTCACGCATATCCGGCTGGAGATGCGGGTGATGACCGGGCAATGCGAGACGCATCCCGACGGCTTCTTCCATCCGCCGGACGGGTGCTCCACCCTCGCCCTGCCGACGCTTACCCGAAAACTCCTGCGCCACGCCGGCCTCGACTGATACGGATGACCTTCACGCGCCGCGACCGGGAGAGGGTCTGAACGCATCTTGCAGGTGAATGAAACGCAATCCTGCGACGGCGACCAGATCGAAGCGCAGGTCGAGACATTCCGTTGCGGGAAAACGCTTCACATAGGCCTGCGCTGCCCGGCCGATCCGTTCGCACTGCCGCGGATCGAGCGCCTGCAGCGCATCTTCCAGCCGGCGCCGGCGCTTGACCTCGACGAAGACGAGGAGCCGGCCACGTCGGGCGATGATGTCGATCTCGCCGAACGGGGTGGCGTATCGCCGGTGCAGGATCGCATATCCCTTCGCGCGAAGGATCCATACCGCGA
>JAGREZ010000465.1 GCA_020446285.1 Geminicoccaceae bacterium | reverse complement strand
GGGCTGGCCACGACCAGCGCATCGACATCGCCGCGGGCGATCACCGCTTCGGGATCGTCCGCGATGTCGCGGGCGCCGCACGCGTCGGCGACAGCGCGCGCCCGGTCGCGGTCCCTGTCGCAAACAACCTGCAGGACCGCACCCGGCAATTCGCTTGCGACGATGCGGGCGTGGTCGGCGCCCATGATGCCGGCGCCGATGATACCGATACGCACGCTCATCTGTTTCCTTCCCTCAGTGCCCGAGCCGCTCGACCGGAGGCGCGTGACCGCCATGGATCTCCATCACGTCGCCACCCGCCATCAGGTCGGTGATTTTCTCAAGACTCTTTTCGCCCCTTAGGAAGTCGGCCGCAATAGCCCCTTTGACAAGGATCGCGACATCGAGGTGACGCTGCGCTTCGCCAAGGACCTGGCCACCGAAACCATCGCCCACATGACCGCCGACTGCGACAATCCCTCCCCCACCACCAGCCAGACCATCCTCCTCCCCTTCGACATCTTCACAAGCGAGAATGTCTGACGGGACCTTCACAAATGCGTTTATCCGCCGCTAGTGTGGACAACCGACAGTTCGGGGAAACGTTCATGCCGGAAAAACGCGCCTTCGCCAGCATCGTCGTTCTTGGCGTTGCGTCGATGATGGGGCAGACGGGATTGGCCGCATTCGCCGGGATCGCCCTACCTCTCGACCGTATGCTCGACGCGGTGTTCGACCGGCATGAGCGCGACCGCAAGCGGACGCTGAAAACACTATGCGGCTGCCTTGCCGATGAACTCGACCTGTTCGTGCCCCATGATGAAGGCACGCGCGAGGCCGTGCGGCTCGCGGCACAACAGTTGTTCGTCAATTTCGGCCCGGATGACTCGCGGTTTGTCGAGCATTACGAGATGAACGCCGAAACCGTCACCGACGACCTGCTCGCCCGCTGGGACGTGGCAGCGCTCGACCGGCAGGAACTGGAACGGCATGTCCGCCGCGTCCTCACCTGCTTCTACCGCCGTCTGCCGGAACAGGCGGAGATTTTCGCAGACATGCTGCCGCACACGCAGCGGGCGGTTTTGCAGAAGCTTGGGCAGATCGAAAGCAAGATCGATGTCATGAGTTCCCAGCTCGTCGGGCTGATGGACAGGCAGGCCCGCGAGTTCGGCATCAAGGAGGAGATGCTGATCGGCGTCGCCCGACGCTACGCCGAAGGCAATCCGGACAATTTCGATGCGGCACTGCGGGGTCTCGAAAACGCACTGGAAGCGGCACACCGACAGATCGAACAGAGCCGGCTGCCCACCAATCTCTCCGCCGCCATTCAGGCCGTCATCGACGAGGTCGACGCGCTCAACAATGAGGGCAAAATCGACGAGGGGGCGGCGCGGATCGACGAGGAACTGGCGGCGATGGATGCGGAGGACGAGCGCCGCCGGGCCGAACGCATGCGCCTGTTCGACAAGGGCCTCGCCCAGGCGATCCTCGACCGCAACACCACGGGCGCCTGCCGCTTCGTCGTCGCCAAATTCGACCTCGAAGCCCCGGACGATCCGGCTGAGCGATTTGAGGCTTTGCGAGCGATCAGGCGTGAATGGTACGAAAGAGGCCGCGACAAGGGCCTGAATTTCGACCTCGAAGTCGCGATCAAACTGGCCTGCACCACAGCCACCCGCGCCAGCAACGCCGACGAGCGCGGAACAGCGGTGAACGATCTCGGCATCGCCCTTTGGACCCTCGGCGAGCGCGAGAGCGGGACGCAATCCCTCACAGACGCCGTCAACGCCTATCGACTCGCCCTTGAAGAAAGAACCCGCGAGCGCGCGCCGCTGGACTGGGCAATGACACAGAACAATCTTGGCAGCACCCTTGCCACACTCGGCCTGCGCGAGAGCGGGACACAATCTCTCACAAACGCCGTCAACGCCCTTCGACTCGCTCTGGAAGAAAGCACCCGCGGGCGCGTGCCACTGGACTGGGCCACGACCCAGAACAATCTCGGCAACGCTCTACAAAACCTCGGCGAGCGCGAGAGCGGGACGCAATCCCTTACAGACGCCGTCAACGCCTATCGACTCGCACTCGAAGAAAGAACCCGTGAGCGCGTGCCGCTGGACTGGGCCATCACACAGAACAATCTCGGCACCGCCCTTCAAGCCCTCGGCGAGCGCGAGAGCAGGACGCAATCCCTCACAGACGCCGTCAACGCCTATCGACTCGCTCTGGAAGAAAGCACCCGCGGGCGCGTGCCACTGGACTGGGCCATGACACAGAACAATCTCGGCAATGCCCTTCGAAACCTGGGTAAGCGCGAGAGCGGAACGCAATCCCTCACAGACGCCGTCAACGCCTTTCGACTCGCGCTTGAAGAATATACCTGCGAGCGCGTGCCGCTGAACTGGGCCATGACACAGTATAATCTGGCTGGGGCGCTCCTGCTGCTGGGCGGTCGCTGTGAAGATGTGGGGATGCTGGAGGAGGCGGAGGCGGCGGTGATCGGGGCGCGAGAGGTGATTGTCGATGAGGCGGGGATGGTTCATGACGCCCCAAAACACGACCAGCGCCTCGCCGATATCCGTGCGGCCATTGTCCGGCTTCGCGGCGGCTGAGCGGTGTTCGTCCTTTTCGCCTTGCGGTGAAGAGGGACTTTTCGCGCTCCACCGATCCGCCTATCAAGAAGTCGTCCCTGTCTTCGCCATTGACGAGGTTGTCCGCCATGTTCATCCGCCCGGCCGGTCTGGCCGCCCTGCTCCTGCTGCCGCTGGCGAGCGCTGTTGCCGCCGATATCGAGGGAACGTCGCGAATCGATGCGGTGACGGTCTATGGCAATGGCGCGCAGGTGACGCGGGTCGTCAAGGCGCAGGTGAGCGAGGGGACGCATCGGGTGGTTCTCACGGGCTTGCCGCTGGCCATGCGGCAGCAGAGCCTGCGCGGCCGGGGCGGCGGGGAGAGCTGGACGCTCGGGCGGGTGTCGCTGGTGGAGCGGGAGTCGAGCGAACTGGTGCGCGAGCGGGAACGGGAGCTCGTGCAGGAGATCGAGGCGCTGGAGAGCCAGCAGCGCGTGCGCCGCGACCGGATCGAGACCGAAAGGCGCAAGCTTTCCTTCATCCAGCGACTGGGCGATACGGCCGGGCGGCAGATCGACGAGGATCTCGAACGGGGCGCGCTCGATCCGTCACTCTGGCGGGAGAGCTGGGAGATCCTTGGCGCCGGAACAGCGGAGGCACTGGAGACGATCCGTCTGGCGGAGGAGGATGTGGCGCATCTGCAAAAACGCGCCGACCGCGCCCGGCGCGAACTGGAGCAGCTGTCGACGGGCGCGCGCGCAGTGCTGGAAGCGGCTGTCGATATGCGCGCGGAACGGGTGGGCGAGGTGATGTTCGAGCTGGTCTATCAGGTCGACGGCGCGAGCTGGCAGCCGCAATATGATGCCCGCCTCGCAAGCGCCGAGCGGCAGCTGACGCTGACACAATACGGCTCGGTTTCGCAGGGCACCGGCGAGGATTGGGAGAATGTCGCCCTCGAACTGTCCACGACCACCCCGGCGCGCGGCGACGTGCCGGAGCTGCGCCCGTGGCGGATCGATGTCGCCCGGCCGCCAGTGGCGATGCGCTCGGCGCAGGGGGTCGCACAGGATATGGCGATGAGCGAGTCAGTCGCCGAACCGATGGCCAAGGCGGGTGCTGCGCCGGTGATGGCGCAAGCGGTGGTATCGGAGTTCTCGGCGAGCTACCGGGTCGATGGGCGGGTCAGCGTACCGTCCGACCGTTCGGCACACCGCATGATCGTCGACCGGGTGACCGCACCGGTCGACCTGCGCGCCGAGGCGGTACCGAAATTCGACGCGCGCGCCTATCTGATCGCCGGGCTCACCCATACGGGCGAGGCCCCCTTCCCCTCGGGCGAGATGACGCTCTTCCGCGATGACGCGCTCATCGGCACGAGCCATTTGCGACTGTTGCGCAAGGGCGAGACGCGCGATCTGTCCTTCGGCGTCGACGACGCCATCGACATCGACTACCGCCTCGATACGGGCGGCCGGTCCAGCGAGGGCATCATCAGCAGCTACCGCCGCGAGGAGCGCCGCTTCCTCATCGACGCCACCAGCCACCATGCAACTCCCATCGGGCTCACCATCCTCGACCAGCTGCCGGTGCCACAGGACGAACGCATCGAGGTGGAGATGCTCGACGACACGACACCGCCCACCGTTTCCGACGATGACGACCGTCGCGGCGTCCTCGCCTGGACACGGACACTGGCTCCGGGCGAGAACATGAAGCTGATGTTCGGCTACGCCGTCACCTGGCCGGAGGATCTGCGGATCGACGGGTTCTGACCGCCGAGACGAAAGGTCACCGGCGAGAGTGCCGTCATTGCCTCGAACGAAAAGGTCGTGAACGGGTAGCGCACCCGCTACTCGAACAGGTCACGCGCATAGGTGCTGACCGGTGGGGCCTTTTCGATCAGGCCGCGTTCTTCGAGAAAGGCGGCGAAGCGGGCGTAGCGGCCATGGTCGAGGGCGGCAGGGGCAAGGGAGAAGCGGGGGATCGTGTCGCGCCAGGCACGGGCGTTGAGTTCATCGTCGAGTTCCGGAGCCGTTGCGCTGAAGAGCCCGAACGCTTCATCCGGATGATTGACCAGCCAGTGCGTGGCCTTTTCCACCGCCATCAGGAAGCGGCGCAGTTCCGGGCGCTCGAGGGCCGCACTGTTGGCGATATAGACCAGTTCGTCATAGGCCGGCACGCCCTCTTCTTCCGGGTAGAAAGCGCGGCCCGGCCTGCCGACAAGGTCCATCTGGTTGAGCTCGAAATTGCGGAAGGCGCCGATCACGGCATCCACCTGCCCGGAGACGATCGACGGCGAGAGCGAGAAATTGACGTTCACCAGCTCGATATCATCCATGCCGAGACCGTGGCTTTCGAGCATGGCGCCGAGGATCGCCTCCTCGAAGCCACCGACGGAAAACCCGACCTTGCGCCCGGCGAGATCCTCGATGGTCTTCACCGGTCCGTCGTCGAGCACGACGAGGCTGTTGAGCGGCGTGGCGACGGCCGTGCCGATGCGCACCAGCGGCAGGCCCTCGCCGACCTGAAGGTGAAGCTGCGGCTGGTAGCTTACAGCGATATCGGCCTTGCCGGCGGCGACGAGCTTGGGCGGATCGTTGGGATCGGCCGGAGCGACCAGTTCCACATCCAGATCCTGTTCTGCGAAAAACCCCTTCTCGCGGGCGATCACGAG
>JAGREZ010000464.1 GCA_020446285.1 Geminicoccaceae bacterium | reverse complement strand
CGCGAGCAGACCCTGAACCAGTTGCTGGTCGAGATGGACGGTTTCGAGGCGAATGAAGGGGTGATCCTGATCGCGGCCACCAACCGTCCCGACGTGCTCGACCCGGCATTGTTGCGTCCCGGCCGTTTCGACCGCCAAGTGGTCGTCCCCAATCCGGATGTGATCGGTCGCGAGAAAATTCTCAATGTGCATGTTAAGAAGGTCAGGGTCGGTCCCGACGTCGACACGCGCATCATTGCCCGCGGCACGCCGGGCTTCTCCGGCGCCGATCTCGCCAATATCGTGAACGAGGCCGCCTTGCTGGCCGCCCGTCGCGGCAAGCGAGTCGTCACCATGGTCGATTTCGAGGCGGCCAAGGACAAGGTGCTGATGGGTGCCGAGCGGCGATCGATGGTGATGTCCGACGAGGAGAAGCGGCTGACAGCCTATCATGAAGGCGGGCATGCGGTGGTCGGTTATTTCACCGAAGGTGCGATGCCCATTCACAAGGCGACGATCATTCCGCGTGGGCGGGCGCTCGGTCTCGTGCAGTTCCTTCCCGAGGGCGACCGTCACTCGCAGACACGGCAGGAGATGGAGGCGCAGATCGCTGTCGCCATGGGCGGCCGTGTCGCCGAGGAACTGATTTTCGGCCATGACCGGGTTACTTCCGGGGCCTATGGCGATATCAAGCAGGCAACACAGATCGCCCGCGGAATGGTCACCCAGCTGGGAATGAGCGACAAGCTCGGGCCGGTCGGCTATGGCGAGAACCAGCAAGAAGTGTTCCTCGGTCACTCCGTGACGCAGCAGAAGAACGTTTCCGAGGCGACCGCTCAGCTCATCGACGCCGAGGTGCGGCGGATCATCGAGGAGGGCCACGACAAGGCCCGCAATCTCATCACTGAGAAGCTCGGTGTGCTGCATGAACTGGCGACGGCGCTGCTGGAGCATGAGACGCTCACGGGCGACGAGGTGGCGTCGATCCTTCGCGGCGAGGGCCTGCCCGAGATCAAGAAGCATGACGGTCCGCCGTCGACGCCGGCGCCGTCCGGTGGCAAGCGTGGCTCCGTACCGACGACCAACAAGCCGCGCGACGACGACAATCCGGGCGATTTCTCACCGGAGCCGCAACCGGGAACCTGATTTTTCAGGACAATGGCAATGGCGGCCCTTCGCGGGCTGCCGTTCTTCTTCAAAGGCCGGGGAAGTGAATTCCTCGGCCTTTGCGGTTTCCTAGCGGCGGTAGGTACGTCGATCCAGCACTGCTTCCGGGTATCGCCACCACCACGAGGCAGTGGTCCCACCTGACGGCAGCATCAAGGGTGCATCAGGGTCCCTTGCCGCCGACCATCTCCCTGACATCAATATCTGCGGGATCGCAAGTGGGAAACCGGTCCGGCAACGATAGAGATTATTTTCCAACGTGGCCGGACCTGATGCGGTGTGAATCTTTATGGTTCGGGATGTTCGTCTACCCCATTGAAACCATGTGCCATCGGCCGTTCGTGCGATGGAGAAAAACATCTCCGACCGGGATTGTCATGATTCCGTCAACCCGCTGTTAAGGCCCGGCATGATAGAACGGGAAGGAAGAACTGGGGAGAAATGCCTTGTCGGTTGTCCCGGCGACGCCGGTTGCCGACGGGGGACGTGCGCGGGCCTGGTGGCTCGCGCGCGTCATACTCGTCGCCAACCTCATCATCATCATGACGTTCATCGCCCTTCGGCTGATGATGTTCGCCGCAATGCCTTTCAATGCGCGCGCTGCGGGCTATGCGGTCCGGGATATCGCGCAGTGGGCCTTCGCGCTCGAACTGGTCGTGGCAGCTCTGCTGCTGGCCGCGCGATTTGCCCGGCAGGCCTCGCCGGCGCTCCTCCTCGTGGCGCTTTCCATTACCGGGCTTGCACTCATGGAACTGTTCGGTCTGCATTATCGCCTCGAGGCTGGTCTTGTTTCCAGGTTCGCCGCCGCAGGTGCTGGCGGGCCATGGGCAGCGAAGGCCGGCAAGTTCGCGGTCTATGCGATGATAGCACTCCTTGCGACTGCTCCGGCACTGATCGCCCTTCAGATTGCACGGCGCAGGGACGAAACGATTGCGGTGCAGCGTTTTCTTATGTTCATGCTGGCGCTCGCCTGCGGTTCGGGCGCAACCGACACGATCGCCGGGATCGTCAAGCCGCTCGTCGACAGCGGTCGCGGCTCGCTCATTCTTATGGAGATGACGGGCGAGCTCATGGTAACGTCGTTCGCCGTCTGGCTCTTCGCCGATCTTCTGGCGATGGGTGACAGGGTGAGGAACATCATTCCGGAAGTTCGTCCGCTGTCCTTTCATCCGCCTGCCGACAGGTATGCGCGTTTGCTGGATTGCCGGAGCGACCCCGGATAGAAGAGGTGCAGAGCCCGGCTCCGGTCGTGTCGGGCGTGGTTGGAAGGTTCGAGACGGGATTGTCGGGCGTCAAGGCCATATTGTTCGACAAGGACGGTACGCTGATCGATTTTCGTTCGACCTGGCTTGCCGCCTATCGCGGTGCTGCCGCCGAACTGGCGCAGATGGCCGGATCTCCCGGACTTGATCGCGAGCTTCTGCGTCGTAACTGCTCACCTGGTTGGCAGA
>JAGREZ010000463.1 GCA_020446285.1 Geminicoccaceae bacterium | reverse complement strand
CGAGCGCCGCCAGCATCTGCTGCCGCGCGAGTGCATCGGAGGATCTGCGCACCGGTTGAACCTGGGCACGGGGCTTGCCGGACAGGGCGCGATTGCCCTTCGTGCGCCCCGTCGCCGGTGCGGCGGCTTCACGCTCCATCGGACGCGCGACCCGTTTCTGCCGCGATTCGGCCGCATTCACGGTATTGTCGAGCTTCATCGCGATCTGGCTCGACCGCGCCATCAGCTCGCGCAGCTCGCGGGTGCGGCGCGCCACCATCGCTTCCTGTTCGCGAGCACGCTGCTCGGCATTCAGGGTCGCCCGACGCATGTCGGCAATGCTCTTCTGTGCGAGTTCCGTCGCCTCGTTGAGGGCAACGATCAATTCGCGCATCTCGCTCTGGTCGCCGCGCAAACGCGACAGCCGCGCATTGACGATCGCACACCAGACGATGGTCATGAGAAGCAGACAGGTGAGCAGCCCCTGGGCAATGAATTCAGTCAACTGCCAGCGCCTCCACACCCTTGAGTGATTCCTCGATCTCGATGGCCATATGGTCGCCGATCCTGCCCACGCGCCCCTTGAGCATCGGCACGTTGCCGCAACGCACGACGACACTGCTGTTGTCGCGACTGTTGAGCGGAAGAATGGTCCCCACCTTCCAGCGGGTGACGTCATGCAGGCTCACCGTCTGTTCATCGAGAACCGCTTCGAGATCGACCTCGGTCACGAGAATTTCGCGGGCCAGATGATTTTCCCATATCGAATCACGCCCGAACTTTTCGCCCATGAACATCTGAAGGAGCAGATCCCGGGCCGGTTCGAGCGTTGCATAGGGTATGAGAAACTCGATGCAGCCACCGCGATCCTGGACGTCGATCCGCAGCTTGAAGACCACGCAGGCATTGCCGGGACGGGCAATGGCGGCGAAACGCGGATTGGTTTCCATGCGGTCGAAACGGAACTGCACGGGCGTGATCGGCGCGAACGCCGAACTCAGGTCGGCAAGGACGAGCCGGATCAACCGCTCCACGAGCGATGCCTCGATCGTCGTATAGGGGCGGCCCTCGACCCGCATCGGAATGGTGCCCCGTCGCCCACCGAGAAGAACGTCAACTATGGAATAAATCATCGGGCTGTCGACAGTGATCAGACCGAAATTATCCCACTCCACCGCCTTGAATACGGAAATCATCGCCGGCAGCGGCACCGAATTGAGATAGTCACCGAAACGCTGGGCGGTGATGTTCTCCAGATTGATATCGACATTCTCGGAGGTGAAATTTCGCACGCTGGTCGTCAGCATGCGTTCGAGACGATCGAACACCACCTCGAGCATCGGCAGGCGCTCGTAGCTGATGTCGTTCGAATTGATGATTGCGAGAATTCCGGAGCGCTCGGTGGTCGCGCTGTTCTCCTCGAACCCGAGAAGATTGTCGATCTCGTTCTGGTTCAGCTCACGACCGCCAGATTCCTCGGCCGCAGAGAGTTCGCCGCTTGCCGCACCGAGATCGTCCGAACCCAGTTCGGCGGCCCAGCTCGAGGCGAGTTCGTCCTCACCGCCGCCAGACCCGGCGGCCCATTCGGCCGCCATGGCATCCTGGTCGACCCCTTCCCCGCCATCGTCGTCACCGGCCATGGCAGCCCATTCGGCCGCCATGGCGTCCTGATCGACTTCCTCTTCATCATCGCCGTCGCCGGGAACCATCCGCTGGCCTTTCCGTCTGAACCCCTACTGGACCAGCATTTCCTTGACGAGAAGGTCATCGACCCGATTGGGTGCGACCGCGTGATTGATCCGCGCCATCAGCTCTTCCTTCAGGCGCTGCATCCCGGTCGATCCCTTGATCTCGTCAACGGTAAGCGCGCGCAGATACATCTGGAAACTGTCCATGATCCGCGGTGTCAGCGCCTGCACCCTCGCCGCCACATCCACGCTCGGTGTTTCCAGAGCAACGCGCATCTTCAGGAACCGCATGCGTGAACCCGCCGTCTGGAGGTTGACGAGCACATCGGGCATGTCGACGAAGACAACCCCCGCGCCCTCGCCTTCCGCACCGCCTCCATGGGCATCCGCAGCGTGAGCGTCGGCGGTCTCCTCGCCATGTCCGTCGCCAGGCGGTTCCTCGCCATGGGCGTCGGCGGCCTGCTCTCCATCCCCGTCGCCTTCGTCTGCATGCGCCTCGGTTTCATCCGATCCGCCGAACAGGCCGAGGAAATAGGCTGCGGCACCGCCACCACCGCCGAGGACGAGGAGGCCCGCCACCGCAATGATGATCAGCTTGAGCTTTCCGCCCTTCTTGCCTTCGCCATCATCCGCATCGCCATTCTCTTCAGACATGTCCGCCGGTCTCCTTGGATCACTTCCCGAATGGCCGGTTTTTTATCACGCTCGTGGTTAACACTTTCTTTCCAGAGGGTTCCAACCCTGCCGCCCCGGCATTTCCTGCCGGGCAATTTCTGCCATCCGCTTGTGGTGAATTTTCGAAAACCCGCAATTCCCGTGGCCTGGCACGAAAGATGCTGAGCCTCCGGCGTTACAAACGGGAACCCCATGGACAATACCGCCTACATCGCCTTGAGCCGACAGATCGCCCTGCAGAACAGGATGACGGTCATTGCCGGCAATGTCGCCAACATGGCGAGCACCGGCTTCAAGGCCGAGAAACTGGATTTCGATACATTGCTGGTCGATGCCGACCGGCCCGGCGATGTCGGTTTCGTTCAGGATCGGGGGCTCGTGCG
>JAGREZ010000462.1:3436-4635 GCA_020446285.1 Geminicoccaceae bacterium | reverse complement strand
CGGCAAGGAGAGCTTCGAGCAGCGCGCGATAGTAGCCGTTCCCGCGCAGGTCCGACGGCGTCCAGAAGCTCCAGAGATAGATCTCGCAATCGTCGAGACAGAGATCGAGATCGCCCTCCCACGGGATCCTCAAGGGGAGTCGGCTGTCCGTTCGCCTGTGGTCGAGTGCATGTCCGGACACGAATCCGCAACAGAGGGTACGCCCGGCAGAATCGTGAAGGACGGCTATGCGATTGCGCCTTGGATCGTCGACCAGGATCCGGTGGACGGTCGCTTCCCGTCCGTGCGCCACGGCCAGCGCCACGAACTGCCCCGGATCGAGAAACGCCAGGCGCAGTTCTTCGGATCTAGCGGAACAAATGGCGGCGGCATTTTCAGCATCCATACTCAGAACGTCAAAATGCCTGATAAATAGAAAATCCCGAAGTCGGTAGTAAGCAGTCGACAACGATCTCATGTTCGAAAGCATGGGTACGACCTTGAGCCCGAGAAAGGTGATCCGTTCGAAGCCCCTTCGGAAACTACTGAAACCCCACACCCGCGCCGGATCCGCCCGCTCCACCGGAGAGCGTCGATCCGGTCGCGATCACATTGTACGGCCGTGTCTCGACGAACAGCGTGCCATTCGGCCGCCAGTCGCGCACCGACTGCACGAGATGACCATGCCGGTCATAGACGTGAAACCCCGACGGCGAGGGACGGACGACAGACGACACCTTGCCGCCCCGGCTGTAGACGATCGTGCTCTCGGCCGAGGCCTGCATCGAAAATCCGACCAGACCGAAGAAAAGCGCGACAACGAGAATTCTCACCACGAACACTCCCGAACATGTATTTCTCTCCTTAACCATAAGTACAACAGGCGGCCACGCAATCGCCATATCCCGATCCTATTCACCATGATACGATAGGCGTGTATGCTGGACGAAGGCCACGACTTGCTGCATGAACGTGCGAGGGTCAGCCGGGTTTTCGACGATCGGGGAGGAAAAGACAGGATGCGGCTTTCGGGCAAGACGGCGATCGTCACGGGCGGCGCCTCCGGTTTCGGCGAGGGAATAGCACGGCGGTTTGCCGCCGAGGGTGCATCCGTCGCCATTTTCGATCTGAACGGTGAAGGTGCCGCGGAGGTTGCGCGCTCCATCGGAGAAGGTGCGACCGCACATGGCTGCGATGTCGCCGATGCCACGTCCGTGAAT
>JAGREZ010000462.1:0-3349 GCA_020446285.1 Geminicoccaceae bacterium | reverse complement strand
GAGGTCGACGAGACCGAATTCGACCGGGTGATGGCGGTGAACGTGAAATCCATCTTCCTCATGACCCACGCCACCCTGCCGGTCATGCGCGAGCAGGGCTCGGGCTGCATCATCAATATCGGCTCCACCGCCGGCATCCGCCCGCGCCCCGGTCTCACCTGGTACAATGCGTCGAAGGGGGCGGTGAATCTCATGTCGAAATCGATGGCGGTCGAACTCGCGCCCGACCGTATCCGCGTCAACTGCATCGCACCCGTGGCCGGATCGACCCCGCTCCTCGCCACGTTCATGGGTCAGGAAGACACGCCCGAAGCCCGTGCCCGGTTCATCGCAACCGTACCTTGGGGCCGGTTGAGCGAGGCCGAGGACATCGCCAATGCCGCCCTCTATCTGGCCTCCGACGAAGCCGACATGGTAACCGGCAGTGTCCTCGAGGTGGATGGCGGTCGCTGCATCTGACGGATATTCGGGAGCGGTGCCCAGGACAGCGTGAACCGGAGTTGCGGACATGGCGCAGACAGGGGCTTTCACCGGCTTTCCAAGGGAGGCATTCCGTTTTCTCGAGAACCTGGCCGCGCATAACAACCTTGAATGGTTCGATGCGCATCGCGGCGAGTGGGAAGAGTTCCTGCTCCATCCGGCCAAGGCGCTGATCGCCGTCTTGCAGGCTCCGCTTCAGGAACTCTCGCCGGGAATTCATGTCGATCCCCGGGTCGGCGGTTCGCTCTTCAGCATCCGGCGGGATCCGCAGCTCTCGAAAGACGAGCGGCCCTTCAGGGAACATCTCGATTTCTGGTTCTGGCACGGCGCGCACCGGGCTCCGGTCTCGGCCCTGTTCATGCGCATGACCGCCACACGGCTCGCACTCGGCGCCGGTTGCCATATCTTCGAAAAGGACGCGCTCGAGCGCTTTCGCCGCCTGATGTCGCAGGAGGCCGAGGCCGACCGCCTGGCGGTTCTTACGGCACGGCTGGAACATCACGGTCACCAGATCGAGGGCGTGAGCCATGTGGGCACGGCAAACGGTCAGGGGACGACATCCACCGCGCAGGCACACTTTCTCCGCCACAGCGGCCTGTGGGCCATCCATGACGAATTGCTCCCGTCGGTCGTCGGCACTCCCGATCTCGCCGATCACTGCCTTTCCCACTGGAAACACATGCAGCCATTGCACGCCTGGCTGCTCGACCATCTCGGCGATTAGACCTTTTCCCGTTCAGTCATTCCACCTGAACAGGAAACTCCAGCGATATCACGCCGCCTCGTTCATCGCTTCGATGATGGCGATCACTTCCGCGCCGTAGCGTTCGATCTTGGTCGCACCCATGCCCGATATGAGGGAGAGTTCGGCAAGATCGGTGGGGCGTCGTTCGGCGATGGCGGCGAGTGTCGCATCGTGGAAGATCACATAGGGCGGCACGCCCTGTTCGCGAGCGAGCTCCAGCCGGCGCTCGCGCAGCCGCTCGAACACCGCGCGGGCGAACGGATCGCCCAGCATCTCGTCGGTGGAGCGCTTCCGTTCGGCGACACGCCCGCGCTCGGCGCGTTCCTTCGGCAGCTCGCGCAGCTCGACCCGGCGCTCGCCCTTGAGCACCGGACGGACATCACCCGCGAGCGACAGCCCGCCATGCCCTTCCATGTCGACATGGACGAGCCCCATCGCCGCAAGCTGGCGCAGGATCGCCCGCCACTCCCTGAGCGACCGGTCGCGGCCCATGCCATAGACCTGCAACCGGTCATGCCCGAGGCGCATCACACGCTCATTGTCCTGCCCCCGCAGGACGTCGATCACATGTCCGGCGCCGAAACGCTGGCCCGTGCGGTAGATGGCCGACAGGACGAGCCGTGCGGGCTCGGTTCCATCGAAGACCTTCGGCGGTTGGAGACAATTGTCGCAATTGCCGCAATCCTCCGCACGCTCCTCGCCGAAATAGGAAAGCAGGATCTTTCGCCGGCAACCGGTACTTTCGATATAGCCGAGCATGGCATCGAGCTTCTGCCGCTCTAGCCGCTTCTGCCGCTCATTGCCTTCCGAGCGGGCGAGCAGCATCTGCATCTTGCCGATATCCTCCATGCCATGCGCCAGCCATGCGGTCGCCGGCAGGCCGTCACGACCCGCACGGCCGGTTT
Organism: Geminicoccaceae bacterium; assembly: GCA_020446285.1. Lineage (GTDB taxonomy): Bacteria > Pseudomonadota > Alphaproteobacteria > Geminicoccales > Geminicoccaceae > JAGREO01. Next base: position 1,219 of record JAGREZ010000462.1, on the reverse strand, counting down.
CCTGATAATAGGCCTCGATGCTCTTGGGCAGGTCGAGATGCGCGACGAAACGGACATTGGGCTTGTCGATGCCCATGCCGAAGGCAATCGTCGCCACCACCACCAGCCCCTCCTCCTGCAGGAAACGACGCTGATTGTGCGCCCGCGCCTCGGCCGGCAGCCCGGCGTGATATGGCAGGGCCTGTACGCCCTGCTCGTTCAGCCAAGCAGCGATCTCCTCGGTCCGCCGGCGGCTCAGGCAATAGACGATGCCCGCATCGCCCTTGTGCTTGCCCTCGATGAGCGAGAGCAATTGCCGACGGGGGTTGTTCTTGACCTGTATCAGATAGCGGATGTTGGGCCGGTCGAAACCCGAGACGAACACACGCCCCGAGCCGAGATCGAGCCGCTCGACGATCTCCTTTCGGGTCGGCTTGTCGGCAGTCGCCGTAAGTGCCAGGCGCGGCACATGCGGCATGGCCTCATGCAATCGCGCGACCTCCAGATAATCGGGGCGGAAATCGTGCCCCCACTGGCTGACACAATGTGCCTCGTCGATGGCAAAGAGGCGGATCGGCGCGCGATCGAGCATGTCGAGAAAACCGGCGGCATTGATGCGTTCGGGCGCCACATAGAGCAGATCGAGCTCGCCCGCGAGCAGCCGCCGCTCGACCGCCCGCTGTTCGGCGAAGGTCATGGCCGAATTCAGCGCCTCCGCGCGCACGCCGAGCTGCCGCATCGCCATGACCTGATCCTGCATGAGCGCGATCAGCGGCGAGATGACCAGTGCCGTACCGTCCTTGCAGAGTGCCGGAACCTGATAGCAGAGCGACTTGCCGCCGCCGGTGGGCATCAGCACCAGCGCGTCGCCGCCCGCGAGCACATGGGCGATGATCTCCTGCTGCTGCCCGCGAAATGCGTCGTAGCCGAAGGTCTGTTTGAGAACATCGAGCGGATTGCGGTCGGCCAAGACGGTTCCGGTCAGGCTTGAACTCATGCGGTGCGATACACGACTGGCCATGGTTTAGCGGCAGGGCATGCTTGACTTCAACAGCCAGTCTTGAAATGGGTCATCCCGTTCAGGGGGAGGATATGACATGCGTTTGAGTGAACTCGAAAAACGCATGGCCGAAGGCGAACTCGGGGAACCGCGCCGGCTGGCCATCGAACAGCAGATCATGGTCGGCCGGTTCTTCGACGCCGAAGATTTCGTGCCGGTTACGCAGGCGCATGTGATGGC
>JAGREZ010000461.1:3561-4452 GCA_020446285.1 Geminicoccaceae bacterium | reverse complement strand
ACCGACAGGAATCGCTATACACCGAAAAACCCAAACCGGAGGAACCGTCATGGATTTTCGGATTTCAGGCGTTGCCGCACTGGCCCTGCTGCTCACCGGTCCGGCCAACGCGGCCGAGGATATCGTGTTCGGAACCAACTGGAAGGCCGAGGCCGAACATGGCGGTTTCTATCAGGCACTGGCCGAGGGCATCTATGAGAGGCATGGCCTGAACGTCACCATCCGCCAAGGCGGTCCGCAGGTGAACCATGCAGCACTGGTCGCCGCCGGCAAGCTCGATTTCTACATGGGCGGCAACCTGTTCGGCCAGTTCAATTTCACCCAGAACGGCGTGCCGGTCACCACGGTCGCGGCCTTCTTCCAGAAGGAACCGCAAGTGCTGCTGGTGCATCCCGATGCGGGCATCGAGACCTTCGAGGATCTCGAGGGCAAGACGCTCCTGCTCGGCAATGACGGGCGGCTGACCTTCTTTTTGTGGATGCAGAGCGAATTCGGCCTGACCGAGGAACAGATCAAGCCCTACACCTTCAACCCCGCGCCGTTCATCGCCGACCCGAACAGCGCACAGCAGGGCTACATCACCTCCGAGCCCTTCGCGGTGGAGCAGGAAGCCGGATGGAAGCCCGGGCTGCTGGTGATGGCGGATGCCGGTTATGACACCTACTCGACCACCGTCATTGCCCAGAACAGCCTGATCGACGAAAAGCCGGAGGTCGTCCAGGCCTTCATCGACGCTTCGATCGAGGGATGGGTTTCCTATCTCTATGGCGACCCGTCGCCCGGCAACGAGCTGATCAAGGCCGACAATCCCGACATGACCGACGAGCAGATCGCCTTCTCCATCGCCACGATGAAGGAGCATGGCATCGTCGACAGCGGCGACAGCCTCGA
>JAGREZ010000461.1:0-3457 GCA_020446285.1 Geminicoccaceae bacterium | reverse complement strand
CCGGCTACACGCTCGAATTCGTCAACAAGGCGGTTGGCGTGGAAGCGAAAAACAAGCTCGAGGGCAATTGAGCGGTTCGCCACCGCAAGCCGTTGTCCGTCTGGAGGAAGTCGGCAAGACCTTCTCCAGCGGCACGGTGGCTCTCCAGGGGCTGGATCTCGCCGTCGGCCGACACGAATTCCTCTCGCTTCTCGGCCCGTCCGGCTGCGGCAAGAGCACGGCACTGCGTCTGATCGCCGGTCTGGGCGAGCCCACATCCGGCCGGATCGTCTGGCCGGAAGGCAGGGCCCGCAACGAGGTCGGGTTCGTCTTTCAGGAACCGACCCTCATGCCATGGGCGACGGTGCTGGACAATGTCCATCTGCCCCTGAGGCTGGCGGGCCGCAGCCGTCGCAGCGTCGAGGACGATCTTCTCGAGGCGCTGGCGATGGTCGGACTCGCCGGTTTCGAGAGGGCCTATCCGCGCGAGCTCTCGGGCGGCATGAAGATGCGCGTCTCGATCGCGCGCGCGCTGGTGACACGGCCGAAACTGCTGTTGATGGACGAGCCCTTCGCCGCACTCGACGAGATCACCCGGCTCAGGCTCAACAACGATCTCCTCGCCCTCTGGCAGAAACAGGGCTGGACGGTCGTCTTCGTCACCCACTCGGTCTACGAATCGGTCTATCTCTCCTCGCGCATCGCCGTCATGGCCGCGCGTCCGGGACGCATCACGGCGACGCTGGATATCGACGCTCCCTACCCGCGCGATGAAGCGTTCCGCACGTCACAGGTGTATAACCAACATTGCCGAATCGTTTCGAAAGCACTGCACGAAGCCATGGGAGAGTGATGCGAAACCGGGATCGTCCATCGATGAACTGACGGAAACGCAGTGGCTGGTGCATCGATCCAGACGGATCGTACGGATCTGTCTGGACAAATTGATGCAAAAACAAGGAGCTGGTGTATTGGCGAATGAACGGAGTGAATGCGCCGGTGCACTGGTGGTTCATGGCGATGATCGCCACCGGCCGGACATCCGATGCGTTGTCGAGCGTATCGCATCATTGTACCACGACGAGGCGGCGTTGCTGGCGGGCGAGCGCGCGACACCACAGAATGACGCCGTTTGCGGAAGGATGGAAGCATGAGCTTGCGCGATCTCTCGACCATGTCGGCACAGGAGGCGGCGTCCATCCGCATCGTCTTTTGCGATATCGACGATACGCTCACCCTCGACGGACGACTGCCGGCCGTTGCCTATGCGGCGATGGAGCGGTTGGCCGGAAACGGTATCGATGTCGTTCCGGTGACCGGCCGGCCGGCCGGCTGGTGCGACATGATCGCCCGCTTCTGGCCGGTGCGCGGAGTCATCGGGGAAAACGGCGCGTTCTACTTCACCTATCTGCGCGACCAGCGAAAGGTGAAGCGGGTCTTCTGGCGCAACGACGAAGCACGCCGGCTCGATCGGGAGAAACTGGAGCAGGTCAAGGTCGAGATCCTTGCATCCGTCAAAGGGTGCGGCGTCGCTTCCGATCAGGCCTATCGTGAAGCCGATCTCGCCATCGATTTCGCCGAGGACGTCGGCCCCTTGCCGCGCGATCAGGTCCTGGCAATCAAGGCCCTGTTCGAGCGGCAAGGGGCCACCGCCAAGATCAGCTCGATCCACGTCAACGGGTGGTTCGGAGATTATGACAAATGCTCAATGTGCGAGCGCTACCTCGCGAACGAACATGAGATGACGCTTGACGAGGCAACCACCATAGCCGCGTTCGTCGGGGACTCGCCCAATGATGAGCCCATGTTCGGGACTTTCCCTTGCTCAATCGGAGTTCGCAATCTAGAAGATTTCCTGAGCGAACTGCGTATCTGCCCGACCTTCATCTGCGAGGGCCGCGGTGGTATCGGTTTCGCGGAATTCGCCGACAGAATTCTTCGAGCTCGGATCTGAGCCATGCGCATGCTGCCCAATCTTCTTAGCCTCGGCCGCATCTTCTGCGGTCCGCTGGTGATCATGTTGCTTGCCCTGCAATCGCAGACGGCCCTCGCCTTCACCATCGTGGTGATGCTGATCTCGGAGGCATCGGATCTCGCCGACGGGCATATAGCCCGACGCTATTCGGCCACCTCCAGCTTCGGCAAGATCGTCGATCCGCTGGCCGACAGCCTCTATCGGGCCATGGTGTTCCTGGCCTTCCTCGATGCCGGCTGGATGCCACTCTGGATGGTGGCGATCATCGTCAGTCGTGATATTCTCGTTTCCTATCTGCGGATCTTCTCACAGCAGAATGGCATTACCCTGTCGGCGAGAATGAGCGGCAAGATCAAGGCGGTAGTCCAGGGTGTCATTCAGATTGCCACCGTCATGGCATTCTTCATCTTCGGATTGCACCCGGAAGCATGGGTCAGCTCGCTGGTGTATGCTGGGCTATTGATCGCAACGCTGGTGACGGCCTGGTCGGCAGTCGATTACACGATTGGTTTCCTGCGATCGGTGGACATTCGCGATACTGTTGCAAACAAGGGGTAAGCAGCATGTCCGGTTGCCGTTCGCGCGTACGTCAGAGGACATTTATCCCGGTCATCGCTGGTCAAAAGGGTTTCAACGGTCTATGCCGGTTAACCAATCACTAACGGCTCGGTGCTATGCTCCATCAATGACGAAGCGGGCATTTCGCTGCCTCACAAAAGAGCGATTAGGGAGCCCATGAAGTTCAGGATCCTCAGACCGATCCTGCGTATCTGGCGGGACAAGGGCTATCGCCCCGGCACTCTCGGCATTTCGCTTGCATCGGGCATGTTCATCGGCTTTTCGCCGACGGTTGGCCTGCAGATGCTGATCTGCATCGTGGTGGGCTTCCTGTGGAACCGGATTTCCAACTTGCGACTGAACTTGCCGGCGATGGTCATCGGCAGCATGGTCGTCAACCCGATCACCATGGGCCCGACCTACTACCTCTACTACAATATCGGTTGCCTGAGCGTCAGTTGTCACGTCGACATGAGTGTCGATCGTTTCGCCAACCTGGGCTCGATTGCCGAACTGGGTTCGACCATACTGTGGGCGGTATTGCTGGGTTCCATTCCCTTCATGCTGGCGAGCATTCCTCTCGGCCTCTATCTGGGCCGCAAATTCGAAGTATTTCTGGAATCACGCAAACTCAAGCGCAAGCAGCGTCGTGGCCGACACAAGATCGGCCTGGCAGCTGCCAACAAGTAGGGACTTTCCAGTTCCACGGAATATACCGGTCACAATGAGAAGTTGCGTGAATTCCGCTCAGCGGCTGTCGCCGAACAGGTCGCCCAGTCCGCCCAGGATCGAACCCTCGCCCTGACTGCCGCCGCGCTGCGGTGCAGCGGTCAGCATGCGCCCGGCGAGTCGCGAGAACGGAAGGCTCTGCAGCCAGACATGCCCGGGACCACGGAGCCGCGCGAAGAACAGCCCTTCACCGCCGTAGCAGTGCAGCAGCCACGT
>JAGREZ010000460.1 GCA_020446285.1 Geminicoccaceae bacterium | reverse complement strand
ATATCTAACGCAAATTGAGCCTTCTACAAACCCGGTCTGATCTACGAACATCTCGACCTGATGCTCGACAATCCGATCCTCGCGGACATCCGCGTGCGCCGCGCACTCATCCAGTCCATCGACCGCGAGGCGATCAACCAGCAGCTCTTCGCCGGCCGCCAGCCGGTGGCCGACACCAGCATCAACCCGCTCGACTGGATCCACGATCAGAACGTGCGAAGATGGCCGTTCGACCCGGAAGCGGCTGCAGCACTTCTCGATGAAGCCGGCTGGAAGGTCATGCAGAACGGGGTCCGCCACAATGCAGCGGGCGAGCCGCTGCGCCTCACCCTCATGACCACTGCCGGCAACCGCACCCGCGAACTTGTCGAACAGGTGCTGCAAAGCATGTGGAAACAGGTCGGCGTGGAGATCGTCATCGAGAACGAGCCTGCGCGCGTCTTCTTCGGCGATACCGTATCGCACCGGCAATTCAGCGGCCTTGCCATGTTTGCGTGGATTTCCCCACCGGAGAACGTCCCGCGCTCGACCCTGCGTTCGGACGAAATTCCGAACGAGGCCAATGGCTGGTCCGGGCAGAACTATACGGGCTACAGCAATCCGCGCATGGACGAGCTGATCGACGCCATCGAAATCGAACTCGACCGCGAAAAACGGGTCAAGCTCTGGCACGAGCTGCAAAAGATCTACGCCGAAGACCTCCCCGCCCTCCCCCTCTATTTCCGCGCCGACGCCCATATCTGGCCACAATGGCTGAAGAACATCACCCCCACGGGCCACCTCGCCCCGGTGACGCTGCATGTCGAGGACTGGGTAGTGGAGGAGTAGGGCGTTCCGGTTCAGATGGGGCTATCCGGAGGCCACCACACACCGCTCGATGCCGGCGAGATCCCTGCGGCGCTCGATGACGGCGAGGCCCACATCTGACATGAATTCGCTCACCATATCCCCCTGCCCAGCGCCAATTTCGACGGCAGCAAGGCCGCCTTTGTTCAACAATCCTGGCAGGTCGCTCGCAATGATGCGGTAGGCATCGAGGCCATCCCTTCCGGCAACCAGCGCCGTTTCCGGTTCGAAGAGACGGACTTCCGGGGCAAGGTCCGGCATTTCGTCCTGACGGATATAGGGCGGGTTGCTCGCCACCAGATCGAAGCGTTCATCGATGGCGGTCGCCCAATCACTTTCAATGACCTCGAGCCGGTCGGCGACGCCGGCGCGTTCCGCATTGCGCCGCGTGCATTCACGGGCAGCTGCGAAAAGATCGACGGCAACGCCGGTGGCGTCAGGGTAGAGGTGCAAGAGGGTGACGATGATGCAGCCCGAGCCGCTGCCGAGATCAAGGATGCGCAAAGGGGTGGCACGGTCCGGGCGATGGGCGAGCACCGCCTCGATCAGCGTTTCGGTCTCCGGACGCGGTACGAGTACCCCCTTGCCCACTTCGAATTCCAGATCCCGGAATCCGCGCAGGCCGGTAATGTAGGCGAATGGTTCGCGCGCCGTGCGCCGCTCGACGATTGCGCGGAAGCCCCCGACATCAGCGATATGAGCGCCCGGATCCGCGATTTGCCGGCCGATGGAAAGTCCGCTTGCATGCGCCATGAGCAACCGCGCCTCGCGCCTCGGCTCCTCCACGCCGGCGGCGGCAAGCTGGCGGGTGGCCTCGGTCAGGAGTGCCTCGACGGTCGGTCGTTCACTCGGTTTCGGCAAGGCGCTCCGCCTGATCGTGGGCCTGCAGCGCGTCGATGATCTCCCCCAGCGCCTCGCCCGAGATCACCTGTTCGAGCTTGTAGAGCGTGAGATTGATGCGATGGTCCGTGACCCGGCCTTGCGGGAAATTGTAGGTGCGGATGCGTTCGCTGCGATCGCCCGAGCCCACCTGCCCCTTGCGCTCCGCGCTGCGCTCGCTGTCGGCGCGCTGCCGCTCCATGTCATAGAGCCGGGCCATGAGGATCTTCATCGCCTTCGCCCGGTTCTTGTGCTGCGATTTCTCGTCCTGCATCGACACGACGACGCCCGTGGGAATATGCGTCAGGCGTACGGCACTCTCGGTCTTGTTGACATGCTGGCCGCCTGCGCCCGATGCGCGGAACACATCGACACGCAGATCATCGTCGGCGATCCCGACATCCACTTCCTCGGCTTCCGGCAGTACGGCGACCGTCGCGGCCGAGGTGTGGATACGCCCGCCCGACTCCGTCACCGGCACGCGCTGAACCCTGTGCACACCCGCCTCGAACTTGAGCCGCGCAAACACGCCACGCCCGGAGATGTTGGCGGAAAGCTCCTTGACCCCACCGATCTCGCTTTCGCTCAGCGACAGAAGCTCCATTCGCCAGCCCGACAGGTCGGCGAAACGGCGATACATCTCGAACAGATCGCGGGCGAACAACGCCGCCTCGTCACCCCCGGTGCCGGCACGAATCTCGATGATCGCGCTTTTCTCGTCGGCGGCATCCCTGGGCAGGAGCGCGAGCTGGACAGCATGCATGAGCACCGGCAACCGCTCGTCAAGCTGCCGCAATTCCTCTTCCGCCAGCGCCTTCATCTCCACATCGCCGGCCGAGTCCGCGAGAAGCGCTTCGGCATCGGCGCGCTCGCCGAGTGCCTTGCGATAGGTGTCGATCTGCGCGACCACCGGCTCGAGCGTGGCAAATTCCTTGCCGAGCGTGGCAAAGTCGGAACCGTCGCCCTCGTTCATGAGCGCATTCAGCTCATCGCGGCGTGCAAGTATGGCGTCGAGTTTGTCGTCGAGGGAGGAGCGGCTCATCTGTATCGGTACATTCGTTGGCTCGCACGATCACCGTGCGACCCGTCGGTACCTTTTTCACCCGCCGGTGGCAAGATCCCCGCCCGCCTGCTGACGGACCGCCCCATCTCCACGACACAATGATCGACGAACGGCATACCTGCCCCCAACCGCTTGCGATGCACTTGCAGGATCCGCAAATGGCCCTATAGCCTCCCCTGGCCATCACGTTTCAATCATCGAGAGGAGGAGACAGACCATGTCCGTCAAGCGCATGGAAACCGGCGATCGCATGAGCCAGATCGTCATTCACGGCAACACCGTCTATCTCGCCGGCCAGGTCGCGCACAACGCTCCGGGCGGCTCCATCACCGACCAGACCAACGACATTCTCGCCCGCATCGACGCACTGCTCGAACAGGCCGGCACCGACAAGAGCAAGCTCCTGTCCGCCACCATCTGGCTCTGCTCGATGGACAGCTTCGCCGAGATGAACGCTGCCTGGGACGCATGGGTCGCCAAGGGCAATGCCCCCGCACGCGCCTGCGTCGAGTCCCCGCGCCTCGCCTCGCCGAAATTCACCGTCGAGATCGGCGTGATCGCGGCGAAGGACTGAACGGACCGGCTTCGGCCGGCACCACCCGCCGGCCCGAACGCCTCCTGCACGAGGTGCCAGTGCCATGACGACCGCGACACTCGAACATCTGCCGTTCACCACCGATGCGGGCATCGGTGAAAAGGCGCGTATCGGCACGATCATCCTCGCCGCCGACCACACCATCGAACACGAGCTCCGCCGGCTCCTCGCCCTGCCGGGCGTCGATATCTTCGCGACCCGCATCGCCTGCGACACACGCGTCACACCGGCAAGCCTGCGCGACATGGGCGAGCGCATCGCACCGGCGCTGGAACTGATCCTGCCCGGATCGACGCTCGATGTGGTGGCATTCGGGTGCACCTCGGCGACGATGGTGCTCGGCGAGGATTTCGTATTCGCGGAGATTGCCAGGGTCCAGCCGACAGCGCGGTCAACCACGCCAATCACCGCCGCCCTCGCTGCCTTCGAGGCACTCGGTGCGAAGCGGATCGCCGTGCTGACGCCCTACACGCGCGACGTCAACATCGTCGTTCAGGCATTCATCGAGGAACGCGGCTTTACTGTGCCGGTCTTCGGCTCGTTCAACGAACCGGACGATCCGACCGTCGGCCGCATCGACAGTGAAAGCATCGAGAACGCCATCTGCAGGCTCCTCGACAGGAGCGACGCGGACGCCGTGTTCGTCTCGTGCACATCCATGCGCATCGCCGCCCGATGCGCCGAAATCGAGGCCCGCACAGGCATACCCGTCACCTCGTCAAACCACGCCCTCGCCTGGCATTGCCTGAAACTCGCCAACGCAAACACCAGACGCCCCGAACTGGGCCAACTTTTCACCCTCGAATAGATGTCCTGATCCGCAAGTTCATGATCGGCCGCAACCTCGCCGATTGCCCCGCCTGATCACCGCATGGGAGGAGGCCGCCCCGGGAACAGGGGAACGTCCGGTGGACGACGAACGCAAGCCATGAAATCCGGGAATCCAGCCGCAATGGCCGGATCAGAGCCAGGCCAGACCGTTCTTCCGCGAACTGTCACGGCAACATTCGGGGATTGCAGTGCTCCTTGATGGGACATGTCGAGTGAAGAGCCAACGTGAGCAGTGCATTCCTGTTCTGGAGAAATCTCAGGAAAAGACGATGCCGCCGTCGACGTTCAGGGTCTGGCCGGTCACGAAGGCTGCATCGTCGGATGCAAAGAAGGCGACCGGGCCCACGACATCCTCGGGATCGCCGATCCGGGCCATGGCGGTCCTGGCCTGCCATGCGCCGCGCACGGCCGGATCGTCGAGATTGACCCGGCCCATGTCGGTCAGGATGATGCCCGGACAGACGCAGTTCACCGTGATCCCGAGCGGCCCGACCTCCTGTGCAAGGACACGGGAAAAGCCCATCACCGCCGCCTTGGAAGCCGAATAGTGAGCCTGTTCCGGAGCACCATGCTTGCCCCCGATCGAGGCGATATTGACGATCCGTCCGTAGCCGCGCGCCTTCATCGACGGCAGCAGAGCCTGGATCACCATGAACGAGCCCT
>JAGREZ010000459.1:3725-4065 GCA_020446285.1 Geminicoccaceae bacterium | reverse complement strand
CCCCCCCCCCCCCCCCCCCCCGCCCCCCCCCCCCCCCCCCACCGGCCGCCGGGGAGGGCGAGCCCCTATAATTCTCCGTCCGAAAGATCGCCGTCGCGCCTTCTTGCGGCTTTTCTCGTCCTGTCGCCGGGCGCCGGCGGTGCCGAACCGGCGGATGGCCAGATCAGGGCGGCGCTCGACGACATAGCCCGCTATGAGCAACAGTTTCCCGCCGGTGCGCGGGAGCGCGCGGCGAACGTGAAGCGCGCGATCAGGCTGCTCGGTCTCACCCGCGAGCGCCTCGACGGTTCGCCGAACAGGGCAGATGAGAGCTGGCTCGAAGCCGACGGCCGGTTGAATG
>JAGREZ010000459.1:0-3485 GCA_020446285.1 Geminicoccaceae bacterium | reverse complement strand
GTCCGGGCGCGAGGCCATCGCCGAACGCTATCGGCAGACCCTCGAGCGCTATGCCGGCTTCGCCGGCGATCCCGATGTCGTCGCCGCGACGGAGGCGCTCCGCGATCACGAGACTCTCATCCGCGCGGGAAAGGAAAACGCCGCGGACGTGCTTGCCTCGATCGGCGATCCGCAGGCGGCGCTCGCCGCGATCTTCGCGCACCAGTCAACGCTCCGCCCGCCACCGCCGCCGGCGTTCCCCTATGAAGAGGGAAGCGTCGACGCATGGGTACGGGACATCGCCCGCGTGCGACAAGCCATGGTCGATGACCATGGCAAGCTGCAATCGCTGGCCGACAGTGCCTGGCTCCCTCTGAACCGCGGCACGCCCGAAAGCGGTGCGCCATACGATGCACAGGATGTCGGCATGCTGCAGGGTGCGCTGGTGCGCGAGGTAGGCGTGATCGACGAGAACTTCACGACCTTCCGGAACAATCTCGACGCGCAGGCTGCCGATGTCGCGCGTCAGCTGGATTTCTATGACAGCCTTGATCCACTCGACGATCACGCGCGGGCCAACAGCTTCCTCGGCGCCGGCCAGGCCGCGGAAAACCGCGCGCGGCTCGATGGCTTCGTCAGCCTCGTCGAAACGGTCGCCGGCCTCGACCGCCTGACCGGCCGGACCCCGCCCGCCGACCACGAGGCGCTGCTGCGTCGCGCCCGCGACATGCGCGCTTCCTATGATACCAGACGGGCCGAGGCGCTCGCCACCGTCCGCATGCCCGAGCCGGCGACGGATGATCCCGAACTGGTCAGGATCGCCCGCGAGACACTGGCCGATCCGGCCTACGATGTCGGCGACATCCTGCGCCTCGTCATCAATTCCGATGTGCGCGATCTGGAAAAGCGGACGAGCGAAATCGACATTGACGATGTCGATGTCGGCGCCGGCGGCGATCTTACCCTCTCGGGGACGGAAACGAGCTGGACCTATCGCTGGAAGCAGTATCAGGTCGCAACCGCCGAGCCCGTGGGCGATACCCACTACATTTTCTACAACACGCTCAAATACTATACGGCCGGCGCGGACACGACACCGCTCAACCGCTGGATCGTCGCCAACCGTATCCAGACGGTGGAAATTCCGCGCGAGAATATCGGGCCCGAGTGAGAAATCTCGCGGATGGGCGGACGGATCACGCACGCTCCTCGTGCATGATCCAGACCGAGGCGGCAACGACGATCGCCGCACCCGGCCACATCGAGCCATCCGGCATCCAGCCGAAAACGATGAACCCGAGAAACACGTTCATCGGCAGCTTGAGATGGTCGAACGGCTGGAGGTAGGACGCATCGGCGCGCTCATAGGCGCGTGCCAGCATGTACTGGGCAAGCACGGTGAGCATTCCGGTCATGAGGACGAGCGGCCAGGCGCCGTCCGGCGGCAGTGCGAAGCCTTGGAACGAAGCCACGAGTGCGTTGATCGGCGTGAGCAGCAACAGGAGATGAAGCGTCACCCGGTCGGCCTCCTCCTCGCCCGTCAGGCGCTTCATCACCAGCGTCGATCCGGCCCAGAACGCCGCCGCGAGGAGCGGCCAGATCGCGGCCACGTCAAAGCGCTCCGACCAGGGTGCGAGAATGATCATGCCACCCGCGAATCCGGTCAGGACGGCGAGCCACCGCGTCCGCCCGACGGTCTCGCCGAGAAACAGGCCGGCGCCGGCGATCACGAAGAAGGGCGAGGTCATCACCAGCGCGATCGCCTGCCAGACCGGCACATGGGCCAGTCCGAGAACCCAGAACTGCACACCGGCGGCGGCCAGCAATACCCTGAGAACATGCCAGCCCGCGTGATGCGTCCGCAGGCTCGACAAACCCTGCCGCACAACCCACGGCAGCGCCGCCACGAGTGCGAGAAGATATTGCCAGAACGCGATCGAGCCCGCGTTCATGCCGTGCTTCATGGCGAGCCATTGCACGGAGATATTGACCAGGGCGAACACCGCACCGGCCGTCACCATGCAAAGCGCTCCCGCAAGCGCCGGCGAGAGGCGGGATCCGGCGGTCGTCTGATTCATGAGCGTCTGTCCTTCCCGATGCGCACACAAATCAGGGCAGACAGGCGCAAGGCAGGCGACGGCATGTGCGCGCGTCACCCGCAGGAACACCCGTTCTCTTCCATCCGGACTGTAACCGTCGGCTCCGGAATCGCACCGGATCTGCTGACCCTGCCACCAACAAGTGACAGTGGATCGAACCCGGCATCTGAATTCCGCAGCCGACGAAACAAGGGCACGGTCATCACATTCAGATGTCGGGGATCATTTGATCCACCAACAAGTGACAGGCGCTCGCGGGCTCGTCGGGTGGTTGCTGGCAACGCACGACTTACCGCCGGTGGGGACTTTCACCCCGCCCTGAGAACGCATGCTGGATAACGCGGCAGGCTCGCCGCCGGCAAGCGGATTCGGCGAATGTCCGGCGGTCGCGCCGTCCCGCCGTTACCGTGTCAGTAGATGACCACGCTGCGGATGCTCTCGCCGTGATGCATCATCTCGAAGCCCTTGTTGATGTCGTCGAGCGGCATGGTGTGGGTGATGAGATCGTCGATGTTGATCTTGCCGTCCATGTACCAGTCGACNNCGACGATCTTCGGCACGTCGGTGCGCCCGCGCGCGCCACCGAAGGCGGTGCCGCGCCACACCCGGCCGGTGACGAGCTGGAAGGGGCGGGTGGAGATTTCCTGACCGGCCCCGGCAACGCCGATGATGACCGATTCACCCCAGCCCTTGTGGCAGCATTCGAGCGCCTGACGCATGGTATGGGTGTTGCCGATGCACTCGAAGCTGTAATCCGCGCCACCTTTGGTGAGTTCGACCAGATGGGCGACGACGTCCTTGTCGCCGAGTTCCTTCGGATTGACGAAGTGCGTCATGCCGAATTTTTCGGCAATCGCCTTGCGCCCGGGATTGAGATCGACACCGACGATCATGTCGGCACCGGCGAGGCGTGCGCCCTGAATGACATTGAGGCCGATGCCGCCGAGGCCGAAGACGACGACGTTGGAGCCGGGTTCCACCTTCGCGGTGTTGATGACAGCACCGATACCGGTCGTGACACCGCAGCCGATATAGCAGATCTTGTCGAACGGCGCGTCCTCGCGAACTTTCGCCAGCGCGATCTCGGGCATGACGGTGAAGTTGGAGAAGGTCGAGCAACCCATGTAATGATACAGCGTCTCGCCGCCGATCGAAAAGCGCGAGGTGCCGTCGGGCATCAGCCCCTGCCCCTGGGTGGTGCGGATCGCCTGACAGAGATTGGTCTTCGGATTGAGGCAGTATTCGCACTCGCGGCATTCCGGGGTGTAGAGCGGAATGACGTGATCGCCCTTCTTCAGCGAAGTGACGCCGGGGCCGACATCGACCACCACGCCCGCACCCTCATGACCGAGGATCGACGGAAAGATCCCCTCGGGATCGCCGCCCGAGCGGGTGAATTCGTCGGTG
>JAGREZ010000458.1:2450-5311 GCA_020446285.1 Geminicoccaceae bacterium | reverse complement strand
AGAAATGCCGATAGCCGCGATGCGAGACGAAAAGGACTGGAAACGAGGAGGCGAGAGGGCCAGCGCAGTAGCGCTGCGCGCCTGAACGCCGACGAAGTTCGCCAGTCCTTTTCGCCGCATCGCGGCTATCGGCATTTCTTCAACACGCTGTAAAGGCGTCCATCGTCACTTCGTCGATACCGGGAGCCGCGTGCCGGTTGAGCTGCTCGAAACTGTGTTTGAGCAACTCCGGCGTCAACAGATGTACAGATGTGCCAGCGACGTAAATCGTACCTCCTGATCCTCCTTCGCTTTGACAGCTATCCGTGTCAGTTTCGCAAACACATTTTCGGGCGTTCTGCGTCGCTCCATGCGTTTCCCCTTCACAGAAATTCAACACCCGGCGGCCCTTCCCTCCAGCGGCATTACACAGCCTTCCTCGGTACTATGACCACCTCCGACTTCTCGCCTCTCATCGGCAAGCACTCCGGTTTCCCTCGTACCCGCCTACCGGTCCGTCACGCCGGAACGGAAGAAACGAGACCTCCCAGGTTGCGCCGTTGATCGATTTGGATGCATGCCATCCGCTCGGACTCCGGCGGGTCGCCCACGGCTCGCTTGACGGAACTGAACCCAAACGCCGTGTTTGCCAGGGCCTTCCCGCGTCAGGATACGGTCGGCACCCGCGTGAATTCTCGGAGCTCTATCGGTTCACTTGCGTTATGGCCTACACCCCCCTGTTCTACGCTTGACCGACAACGTCACCGCAGCCGGCCCAAGAACTCGGTTGCACACAAGATCGCTACTCCTGCACGCGCGGGATTCTCACCCACTCAATCAACGCGCCTTATCCTGGCGCACCCTTGCAACCCCGATGGTTCAGGGAGTGTTTATTGCGGAATCAGCGTTTTTCAACAAAGTTCACCGCAAATCATGCCGCCAGGCTTCCACGATTTCACCTCAATTCGGTGACCCGATAAAATTTTACACAAAGATCTCTTCATGATCCTTGATGAAACTTTCCAGAGAAGTGGAATCCCGGCCAAGCAAGACAGCAAGATCGGGAGAAACATCATTGTCGGCATTGCCATAGGCCGATGCAATATGAGCAAGGTCAAACGCGCGCCAATCGGGGATGCCGGCCGAGAGCAACCGGCTTTCGAACTCGTCTGGGCTCACCGCCTCATAGGTGACAGGCCGGCCGAGCACAGTGGTGAAGGTTGCCGCCACCTCGTCATAGCTTGTCGCGGCCGGGCCGGTCAGCGCATAGGACTTGCCAGCGTGAACGGCGGGATCGCCGAGCACAGTCGCCACCGCGATACCCACATCGCGGGTATCGACGACAGGAAAGCCTCCTTGTCCCATCGGAGCCGCAAATCGTCCGGTGGATCTGATCGTGTCGGCAGCGCGCAGCAAATTCTGCATGAACAGGTGCGGCTTGAGGAATGTCCAGTTGGCGGGTCCCTGCATGACCTCCTTGTCGACCTCGGCATGCTCGCGCATCAAGGCGACTGGCGATCGGGGCGTGGCGCCGATCGCCGAGAGTTTGACGATGTGCCGGACTCCGGCGTCCCGTGCATGCCCGAGCACACGCCTGTGCTGGCAAACCGATTGCGGGCTGTCCCTGCCGGCGAGCAGCATGACCTCGATCCCGTCAAGGGCCCTGCGCAGTGACAGATCGTCGTCGAAGTTGCCTTCGACAATCTCGACGCCCGCAGCGCCAGTGAATCGGGACGGCTGTCGCACGAGCGCGCGTACGGATTTGCCGGACGCTGCAATAGCCTGTAGTGCAGCACCTCCGATCTGTCCGGTGGCTGCGGTGATGAGTATCATGGCTGAAGTCGGGCCTTCCTGTTGCGAGCCGCCACGCCAGTGCATCGATCCAGTCCGATCATACTGATCTGACGGGATGAATTGATGCAAAAACAAGGAACTGGTGCTCGGGTGAATGAACGAAGTGAATACGTCTGAGCACTAGTGCAAAGTTTCGGGAAGCGAAAGAACAAGGAGACGACGTTGAAAGGGTATTGGCTCATTCTCGGCACCAGTGTCACGGACCAGTCCGCCCAGGACGAGTATGGCAGGCTGTGGGCACCGATTGCGCAGAAATATCAAGCGCGATTGAACCCGACGAATGCCCCCCTGCAGAAAGAATCACGCGATACCTCGCGTGTCATTGTCGTCGAGTTTCCGTCACTTGAAGCGGCCAGGAATTGCTACGATGACCCAGCCTATCAGGAGGCACTGACGTTCGCATTGAAGGCATCCAGACGTGATCTTCTCATCTTCGAGGGTGAGATCGCGTGACAGCCTGATTGACGAGCAATAAACAACCCCGCCGCAAGCAGCGGGGTATTCGTCCCTGCGTTCAAGCGCCACGCAGGCTGCGCTCCCGGTCGGTCGCTAGTCGTCGCTTCGCTCCTCCACGTCCGCCGCAAGCAGCGGGGAATGGACCCAAAGAGATTCAATGCCCTGCATGAAAACATACACTGGCGGTTGTCTTTGCGGAGATGTGCGGGTCGTTGCGGTGGGGGAGCCGGATCGGGTCGGGATTTGTCACTGCATGGATTGCCGCAAGCATCATGGCGCGCTGTTCCACGCATCCGCCATTTTCGATGAAGGGGCGGTGACCATCGAGGGCGAGGTGCGCGGCTATCGGGGTCGGTTCTTCTGCCCGAACTGCGGTTCCTCCGTTTTTTCGCGCAGCGGCGCGGAGATCGAGATTCATATGGGCTCGTTCGACGAGCCCGACCAGTTGACGCCGACTTACGAACTCTGGACCATTCGTCGCGAATCCTGGATACCGGCCTTCCCGCTCGAAGAGCGGTATCCGCGCGATCGCGAGATACCATCGGAACAGGAAGCGGACGAGGTCCCATGAC
>JAGREZ010000458.1:0-2300 GCA_020446285.1 Geminicoccaceae bacterium | reverse complement strand
GCGATGGAGCATGCGCTCGCCACCCTTCGCCGCTTCGTCGCCATCGCCTCGGCCATGGAGGTCGGAAGCATCGACATTCTTGCCACCGAAGCCGTGCGCCGCGCCGACAATGGCAAGGCGTTCATCGCCGCCGTCCGGCAGACGAGCGGGATCGAACCGCATGTGCTGAGCGGCGAGGAAGAAGCGCACTATGCCGCCATGGGTGTTCTCGCCGGGCTCTGGCGACCTTCGGGCGTGGTCGGCGACATGGGCGGCGGCAGCCTCGAACTCGCGCTCGTCGATGGCGAAAAGGTGCTCGACCATCGTGTCAGCCTGCCGCTCGGCGCCCTTCCCGTCACCGCCTGGCTCGAGGAGGGAACGGCCACGACGAAGGCACGCATCGACGCCCTGATCGCTCCGCATGTCGGTGATTTCGCCGGCCAGCGCGATTTCTATCTCGTCGGCGGCGGCTGGCGGGCGCTGGCGCGCGTCCACATGGCGGCCACCGATGCGCCGGTTCGGGTCGCGCACGGCTATCGCGTCGAAGCACGGCGGATGCGCGAATTCGCGAAAGATCTTCGCGCCATGGCGCCCAGGGACATCGCCCGGCTGGAAGGCGCACCACCACGTCGCGCACCCACCCTCACCGCCGCCGCCATCGTCCTCGAACGCCTGCTCGCCGCCCTTTCACCGCAACGGATCACCGTCTCCGCCCTGGGCCTGCGCGAAGGTTTCCTTTTCAGCCGCCTCGAAAAGAACGAGCAAGAGAACGATCCGCTCATCGAGGGGGCCCGCGCCTTCGGCGTGCCGCGCGCCCGCGTCCCCGGTTTCGGTGAGGCGCTGCAACGCTGGACCGCGAAGCTGTTCGGGAACGAGACCGTGAGCGAAAGACGGTTGCGCGAGGCCGCCTGCCTCCTCTCCGACATCGCCTGGGCCGACCATGCCGACGTCAAGGCCCGCGACAGCTTCGAACGCCTGCTGCAATTCCCCTTCATCGGTCTCGACCATGTCGAGCGCGTGCGCCTCGCCGCCACCATCCACGCCCGCTACGGCGGCAAGCCGAAAAAGGACCCCGTCCTTCATCCGGCGATCGACCTGCTCACCCCCTCCCAGCGCCGCCACGCGCTCATCCTCGGCCGTGCGATGCTGGTCGCCTACCGCTTCTCCGGCAGCGTTCCCGAAATCCTCGACGCCTCCCACCTCGCCATCACCGATGACGACGTCACCCTCCACGTCGACCACCCGACAACCATCCCCGACAGCGACGCCGTCCGCGCCCGCCTCAAGCGGCTGGCAAAGGCACTGAAGGTGAAGGAATTCAGGATCATGTGAGGGGAAGGAGGCGAAGGAAAGCCGCATGTCGATGGACATGAAAGCCGAAAAAACGGGCGGCCGAAGGGCGGAATGTGATACCGCATCTTCGAACCGCCCGCTTGTCTGCCTGAAAGCCGGGGATGTTCCCGAAGGATCCTTCAGGGTGTGACGTCGAGCTGGCCGCTTGCGATCAGCTGGTCGATGATTGCTGCCTGATCGCCGAGGCCGCCTGTCAGGTCAACGCCTTCGAAGGTGACTCTGGCATCGGCTGCAGCAGGAGCGAGCTCGCCACTGCCATCGGCGTCGATACGCAGATTCGTATTGGTGCCGTTGAACACGAAACGCAGATGACCGGTGAGATCGGCCCCCGTGCCGCCACCGATACCGGTGAGCAGGCTGGAGAGATCGAGGGCATCATTGCCATTGCCGAAATCCTCGATCACATCGATCTTGCCGTCTGCCTCGACGATCCGGAACCGGTCCGCACCGCCGCCGCCGTTCATCCGGTCCGGGCCTAGGCCACCGGAAAGGATATCGTTGCCGGTACCGCCTTCGAGACGATCCGCTCCCTGACCGCCTGTGAGGATGTCGGCGCCCTTGTTGCCGAGAAGCAGATCACTGCCGCCACCGCCTTCGATGTGATCATCGCCGTCGAAGCCGCGCAGGACGTCGTGCCCCCCCTTGCCGGACAGATGATCGTCGCCATTGGTGCCAAGCAGGATCTCGTCCGCCGCACTGCCCGTGACCGTGTCGCTGTCGATGACCTGGATCGTGACATTGACCGGATCGGAGGAGCTGATGCCGTCGCTGATGGTGTAAAGGTACTCGCCACCGGCAAAATCGCTGCCATCGGGATTGTAGACGACATTGTCGCCATTGAGGGAAACGGTGGCGGAATCGTCGGTCGAGAGATCGCCCAGATCGATCGGATCGCCTTCACTGTCGCTGTCATTGGCGAGCAGCCAGGCCTTGTCGACCACGATGTTGGCCCCGTCGACGCGATTGGT
>JAGREZ010000457.1:4804-9936 GCA_020446285.1 Geminicoccaceae bacterium | reverse complement strand
CCCGACCCGGCACTGATGCCGAAGGTCAAGGCTGCGGTGAAGCGCTGCCGCGCCGCCCGGCACATGCAGGTACGATCGGCCGCCGGCACCGATCTTGCCATCGACATGACGGGTGCGGTCACCGTCGGTGTATGGGGCTATTGCGACCGTCCCGGCACGGTGGCGCACTGGCCGGGCGGTGTCGTTGTCAGCTTTCCCCGGGCATCGACGGTCAATGGCGTTCTCGTGCTCGATGAAGGCGACATCAATCTCACATTCAAGCGCTACCTGCGCAGCCCCGTGACGCTCACCATCGAGGACGACCATGTGACCGGCATCGCCGGCAGAGGCACCGAGGCGGAGCTGATGCGCCGCTATCTCGCCGCCTTCGGCGACCGCGAGGCCTATGCCGTGAGCCATGTGGGTTTCGGCATGAATCCGGCGGCGCGCTATGAGGCACTCACCATGTATGACCAGCGCGAGACCAACGGCACGGAACTGCGCGCGGTTGCAGGCAACTTCCTCTTCTCCACCGGTGCCAACGAGTTCGCCGGCCGTTTCACCGAAGGTCATTTCGACATTCCGGTCATGAACTGCACCATCGAACTCGATGGCGATGCGGTGGTCGAGGAAGGCCGTCTCGCGGAGGAATTCGCATGAGCTTCGTCGATGAGGGCAAGGGACCGCCACTGGTTCTGCTGCACGGCATCGGCGGCAATGGCGAGAGCTTCCGTCCGCAGATCGAGGCATTCTCCAGCCGCTTCCGCTGCCTTGCCTGGAACATGCCGGGCTATGCCGGACGGCCGCTCGTCGAGCCGCTTTCCTTTCCGGCCCTTGCGCGGACACTGCTTTCGGATCTGGCGGATGCCGGCGTGGGCGAGGCTCATCTGCTCGGCCATTCCATCGGCGGCATGATCGCCCAGGAGATTGCCGCCACCCGTCCCGAAACCGTCCGCTCGATGATCCTCGCGGCGACCAGTCCGGCCTTTGGCGGCCGCGATCCGTCCTTTCGCGAGCGGTTCCTCGCCGAGCGCCTCGCTCCGCTGGATGCCGGTATCACCATGCACGATCTCGCGAGTGCACTTCTGACCACGCTCGTGAGCACCCATGCCGATCCCGAAGGCGTGCGCCACGCCCTCGCCGCCATGCGCGCGGTACCCGAGGCCACCTACCGTGCCGTGCTCGACTGCCTCCTCACCTTCGACCGGCGCGACGCGCTCGCCACCTGCCGGACACCCGCCTTTCTGATCGCCGGCGAGGCCGACCGCACCGCCCCCACAACGATGATGGAGAAAATGGCGAACCGCATCGAAGGCGCGCAGTTCGCCGTGGTCCGCCGCGCCGGGCATCTCCTTCATCTCGAACAACCCCGCGCGTTCAATGCCCTCGCCGGTACCTTTCTCGATGAACGGGAGCAGGATCCATGAACAGGAAACCCATCTTCGATCCCGCCGCCTTCGGCCTCGACGCCGATGCCGCCGCCATCATCGAGCGCGCCCGCGCCCTCTATCCGACCTTTTCCGAACGCGCCGCCGCCCATGATCGCGATGCCACCTTCCCCACCGGCAATTATCGCGACATGCACGAGGTCGGCCTGCTCGCCATCTGCATACCGAAGGAACATGGCGGCCTCGGCGGCGATTATCGCACCTACATGATGGCCGGCGCCGAGATCGGCCGGGCCTGCGGGGCGACGGCGCTCACCTGGAACATGCATGTCTGCTCGTGCCTGTGGACCGGCGCGCTCGCCGACGATCTCGACATGAGCACAGAAGACCGGGCTGCGCACGAAGCCCGCCGCGCCATCCACTATGGCCGCATCGTCAATGACGGCGCGATCTTCGCCCAGCCCTTCTCCGAAGGCGGTGCCGCCGCTGCGGGTGCCGCTGCGTTCGGCACGCGGGCGAGGAAGGTGGATGGCGGCTTTGTCATCAATGGCAGGAAGATCTTCGCCTCGCTCTCCGGCCATGCCGACTATTACGGCGTGCTCTGCACTCTGGAACAGGAGGGTGAGGATCTTCGTCGCCGCGACACGCTCTACATGGCCATCCCCGCCGATGCGGACGGCGTCTCGGTCGAGGGTCCGTGGGATCCGCTCGGCATGCGCGGTACCGTATCACGCAACCTCGTCTTCAGGGATGTGTTCGTTCCCGACGAGGCGCAGCTCATGCCACCCGGCACCTACTACCAGGCTGCCAACCGCTGGCCGCACATGTTCATGACGCTGACCCCCGCCTATATGGGTCTCGCCCAGGCTGCATACGATTTCACCATCGCCTATCTGCGCGGCGAGGTTGCAGGCATGCCTCCGGTCAGGCGGCGCATGTATCCGACCAAGCAGATCGCCGTGGCCGAGATGACCATCAGGCTCGAACAGACCAGGGCGCTCTGGGCGCAGGCGCTGAACGATGCCGGGCCGGATCCGTCGAAGGAGCAGGTGATGCGTGCCTGGGCGACGCAATATACGGTCATGGAAAACGCCAACGATCTCGCCCGCCTCGCGATTCGTACCTGCGGCGGCCAGTCCATGCTGAAGAACCTGCCGCTGGAACGTATCTACCGCGACAGCCGCTGCGGTTCCCTCATGCTCCCCTGGACAGCCGAACTCTGCCTCGACCGGCTGGGCAAGGCAGCATTGTACGAGGCGGGGGAGACGGATGAGTGAGACGCGGCGTCCGGTCCCCGCACGGTACGGCTCGACCTTCACGAACATAGGCTGTAGTCTTCACGACAAGCGGTTGTCATGAGCCGTACCAACAGGGAGTGATACTGCAATGATGAGATTTTCGGCCGTTGCCGCAGCTTGTGTGGTGGCGTTCGCCGGCACGGCGCTGGCGGAGCCAAAAACGAACATGCTGCACCAGTGGGACGTGGGCTCGGACGCCGCTGCCATCGCCAAGCTCGGCGAGATGTTCGAGGCCCGGGGTGGCACCTGGGAACAGACCTCGATCGCGGGTCACACCGCCAACACGCTCGCCAAGCTTCGCGCCGATGTGGTCGCCGGCAACGCACCGCCCGCCGTTCAGCTCAAGGGACCGGAAATCGCCGAGTGGAACGAGACCGGCATGACCGCCAATCTCGACGAGCTCGCGGCCGCCGAAGGCTGGGATGACGTGGTCGCACCGGAGCTCATCGCGGTGATGAAGCCGGCGGGTTCCTGGGTTGCGGCACCGATGAACATTCACCGCGTCAACTGGATGTGGGCGAGTGTCGCGGCAATGGAACAGGCCGGCATCGCCGGGATGCCGAAGACCTGGGAGGAATTCAACGCCGCCTGTGAAAAGGCCGAGGCCGCCGGGCTCATCTGCATCGCCCATGGCTCGTTCGACTGGACCGATGCCACGACCTTCGATTCGGTGGTCTACGGCATGGATATCGACCTCTACCGCAAGGCATTCACCGAGGCCGACCCCGAGGTCATGCGCAGCCAGGGCATGATCGATGCGTTTGCCCAGCTCAGGAAGATGGTGAACTGGATGGATCCCGGCAATCCGGGCCGTCCGTGGGATGCCTCGCTGGCGATGATGAACAATGACGAGGCCGTCTTCTTCTTCATGGGCGACTGGGCGATCGGCACGCTCAATGCCAACAATCAGGTCGAGGGCACGGACTATCTCTGCGAGCAGGCACCGGTCGACTGGGGCGGCACGGGCTATATCCTCAACGCCGATTCCATCGTCTTCTTCGAGCAGACGGAGCCCGACTATGTCGAGGGGCAGACCCTGCTCGCCAGCCTGATCCTCTCGCCGGAGTTCCAGACGATCTTCAATCAGGCCAAGGGCTCGATCCCGGCGCGCATGGATGTCGACATGAGCCAGGGCTTCACCCCCTGTCAGGTGAAGAGTCAGGAAGATCTCGCGAAATCCATCGAGGAAGGCACGCTCGTCCGCTCGATGGCGCACAACATGACCGTCGCGCAGAAATTCCGCGCGGCGATGATGGAAACCATCACCGAGTTCGTGAACACGCCGGAAATGTCACCGGAAGAAGCGGCCAATCTGATGGCGGATGCCGTCGAAGCCGAGATGTAGAAACGCCCGGGGCCGGTCCGTCACCGGCCCCGGCACTCCTCTCGCCCGGATGGATCCATGTCGGTCGCCAACAATACCATGACGAATACGGCACCGCCCGCGGGCTGGCGGGCGAAGCTCAGTGACTGGGCGCCGCAGCTCATTCTCGCACCGTCGCTGCTGTGCAGCTTTGTATACATCTTCGTTTTCTCGGCTTGGACGATCTATATCTCACTGTCCAACTCCTCCCTCCTGCCGAGTTACGAATTCGTCGGCTTCGAACATTACGTCTCCTTGTGGCAGAACCGCCGCTGGAACGTCGCCTATAACAATCTCTTCATCTTCAGCGTGCTCTATGTCATCGGCTCGATGGCGGTGGGTCTCTTCCTCGCGGTCATGATCGACCAGCGGGTGCGCGGTGAATCCGTCTGGCGGACGATCTATCTCTACCCGCTCGCCGTCTCCTTCGTGGTCACCGGCACGGTCTGGAACTGGCTGTTCAATCCCACCTCCGGCATCGAAACCTTCGTGCGCGGGCTCGGCTTCGAGAGTTTCGCCTTCGCCTGGATCACCGACCGCAACCTCGCCCTCTACACCGTCGTCATCACCGGCATCTGGCACGCTTCCGGCTTCGCCATGGCGCTCTTTCTCGCCGGTCTGCGCTCGGTCGAACAGGATCTCATCAAGGCGGCGCAGATCGACGGTGCCAGCCTGACACGCATCTACATGCGCATCGTGCTGCCGGCGATCCGCCCCATCTTCCTCGCCGTGCTGGTCATTCTCCTGCAGTTCGCCATCAAGACCTTCGATCTCGTGGTGGCACTCACCGGCGGCGGTCCGGGCATCGCCACGACCATGCCGGCCATCGTGGTCTACGATTTCATGTTCCAGCGCGGCCAGATCGCCGAGGGTGCGGCTGCCGCCATCATGATCCTTCTGGCACTGGCTGTCGTGGTCGTGCCCTATGTCCTCTGGACGCTCTGGAGCCGGCGCGGGGAGCGGATGAATGGCTGAAGTTGCCACCTACGACCCTTATGCCACCTCCAGCGGTGCCAAACGCATCTCGGCGAAGCTCTTCGTCTATGGGTGTCTTGTCCTCTTCGCGGCGTATTATCTCCTGCCGCTCGTGGTCATCATCGCCAA
>JAGREZ010000457.1:0-4752 GCA_020446285.1 Geminicoccaceae bacterium | reverse complement strand
TCGCTGGATCACTGGGTCGCCGCCTGGTCCACCTTCTGTGTCGGCGGCACCTGCGAGGGGATTTCACCCAATTTCTACAATTCGCTCTACATGACCGTGCCGGCGACCATCATCTCGACGCTGCTCGGCGCACTCAACGGCTACATCCTCTCCAAATGGCGCTTTCCCGGCCATAACGCGATCTTCGCCGCTGTCACCATCGGCGTCTTTCTCCCCGGACAGATGGCGCTCATGCCCTGGGCCTTCGTGCTCGGCAAGCTCGGGCTCACCAACACGCTCGAAGGTCTCATGCTGGTGCACACCATCCAGGGCCTGTCCTTCACCACGCTCTTCTGCCGCAACTATTACGTCTCGATCCCCGACGATCTCATCAAGGCGGCGCGCATCGACGGTGCCGGGTTCTGGCGCATCTTCATCAAGATCATCCTGCCGCTCTCACCGCCCATCCTGATCGTCACGATCATCTGGCAGTTCACCGGCATCTGGAACGAGTTCCTGTTCGGCGTCGTCTTCTCGTCCGGCTCGCAGCAGCCGATCACCGCCGCCCTGATCGCACTCTCGTCCGCCGGCACCTCCGTGCGCGAGTACAATGTCGAGGCCGCCGCAGTCCTGATCGCCGCCCTGCCGACACTCATGATCTACTTCTTCGGCGGCCGCTGGTTCGTGCGCGGGCTGACCCAGGGGGCGATCAAATGACGCGCCGCGCCCGAATCCGTGTTTCATTCGCTTCTGACAGGGCCACGATCACATGGCTTCACTGACCGTTTCGAATATCTGCAAGAACTATGGTGCCGTCGAGGTTCTCAAGAATGTGAACCTGAAAGCCGATGCGGGTGAGTTCATCGTGCTCGTCGGGCCGTCGGGTTGCGGCAAGTCCACGCTGCTCGCCCTGATCGCCGGTCTCGAAACCATCACCTCCGGCGAGATTTCCATCGGCGACCGGGTGGTCAACAACGTGCCGCCCAAGGACCGCGACATCGCCATGGTGTTCCAGTCCTACGCGCTCTATCCGACCATGACCGTGCGCGGCAACATCACCTTCGGCATGGAAAGCCGGGGCGTGCCCAGGGCCGACCAGAATGCCGCCGTCGAACGGGTGGCAAAGCTCCTGCAGATCGAGCCGTTGCTCAAGCGCAAGCCGTCGCAGCTCTCCGGCGGCCAGCGTCAGCGCGTGGCGATGGGCCGCGCACTCGTTCGTGATCCCCAGCTCTTTCTCTTCGACGAGCCGCTCTCCAATCTCGATGCCAAGCTTCGGGTGGAGATGCGCACCGAGATCAAGAAGCTCTACAAGCAGCTCGGCAAGACCACGGTTTATGTCACCCACGACCAGATCGAGGNNGAGGCGATGACGCTCGCCACCCGCATCGCTGTCATGCATGGCGGCCGGTTGCAGCAATTCGCCGAACCGAAGGTCATCTATGAACAACCGGCCAACATGTTCGTCGCCGGCTTCATGGGCTCACCGGCGATGAATTTCATCCCCGCCGAGGTCGCGGACGGCCGTCTCCGTCTCACCGGCGATGCCAGCCTGCCGCTACCCGCGGGAACATCGTTGCCGAACGGGCGAAAGGTGGTGCTCGGTCTGCGTCCGGAACATCTCTCGCCTGGAAGCGGCATTCGCGCACCCGTCGAGGTTGTCGAGCCCACCGGTGCGGAAACCATCGTCATCCTTCGCCTTGGCGGTCAGGAGATCACCGCGCGCTTCGATCCCGATTCCGCACCGCGCGAGGGCGATGCCATCGACCTTGCGGTCGCCATCGACAAGGCCAGCCTCTTCGACCCCGATACGGAAGAACGCCTTTGAGTTTCGCCCTCTATCCCAGCCTGAAAGATCGTGTGGTTCTCGTCACCGGCGGCGGATCCGGCATCGGTGCCGCCATCGTCGAAGCCTTCGTCGGACAGGGCGCGAAGGTCGCCTTCCTCGACATCCAGGAAGAGGAATCGCTCGCACTCGTCGACCGCCTCGGCGGCCATGCAACCTTCATTCCCTGCGATCTCACCGATATCGCGGCGCTGCGCGATGCCATCCGGCGGGTGCTCGACGAGATCGGTCCGGTCCGCGCGCTCATCAACAACGCCGCCAACGATGCCCGCCACGAGATCGACGAGGTCTCGGTCGAGTACTGGGACAAGGCCATGGCGGTCAATCTCAGGCATCTCTTCTTCGCCAGTCAGGCCGTGCGCCCGGCCATGGCCGCGGCCGGTGGCGGCGCCATCGTCAATTTCTCCTCGGTGGCATGGATGTTCGGCGGTGCGAACCTGATCGCCTATACGACCGCCAAGGCCGGTATCGTCGGCATGACCCACAGCCTCGCGCGCGAATTTGGCGATGACAATATCCGCGTCAATGCCATCGCACCGGGCGCGGTCATGACCGAAAAGCAGCTTCGCCTCTGGTACAATGAGGAAACGGCGCAGGCCGCCGCCGACCGGCAGTTCATCAAGCGCCGCCTCGAACCGGAGGAAATCGCCCGCGCCGCCCTCTTTCTTGCCGCCGACGACAGCCGGATGATCACCAAGCAATGCCTGACCGTCGATGCCGGGCTGCGCTGAACGTCGGATTTGCCCATGATGGACGATCGCACGCGATGACAACGGACAGAAAACTTCTTCTGGGTCTCAATCCCTACGGCCAGACCTACCATCTCGGCATTCAGGCAAGCGGCACACCGCGCGCCAATCCGGACGGTGCCGGGCTCGAGGGCTTCATCGAGCTGGCCCGCAAGATCGGCGCGAAGAGCATCGAGCTGCACGAACCCTGGCTGCGGGAACTCGACGATAACGGGCTCGATGCGCTCGGCGAGCGGCTCGAGGCCCTCGATCTCGTGCCCATCATCGGCTCGGGCCTGCCGCACGCATCGGTCGGCAGCGCCATCGCACCGGCCACGCGCATCGGTGCGGGAACCATCCGTCTCGCACTCACCACCGTTCTCTGCGGCGCGCGCGCCGAACTCGGTGACGACTGGCCCGCACTCGTCGCCGATGTCCGCGCCAGGATCTGCCGCTACGCCGCCATGGCCCGCGACGCCGGCATCCATCTCGCCATCGAGAACCATCAGGACTTCAACAGCGACGAACTGCTCGAACTCTGCGACATCGCCGGCGGCAATGTCGGCATCTGCCTCGACATCGCCAATGCCTTTCCCGTCGCCGAAGCACCGCTGGACTTCGCCCGAAAGGTCGCGCACAGGGTTCGTCACGTTCACCTCAAGGACTATCGGGTCCAGTTCACCGACGAAGGCATCCGCCTCGTGCGCTGCCCGATCGGCGACGGCGCGGTCCCCATCCGCGAGATCGTCGAATGCCTCCTCGATCATCGGGGCACGCTCACCGGCTCCATCGAACTGGCCGCTCTCGAAGCCCGCCATGTGCGCTTCCTCGATCCCGGCTGGTGGCGTTTCTATCCGCCCGTCTCCGGTGCCACGCTCGCAGGCTGCCTCGCCGCCGCCCGTCGCAACCGCCTCGCCGACGATGCCGACTACCGCACACCGTGGGAAACGGGCGACGACCATCGGATTGCCGCATTCGAACTGGAACAACTGGAAAGAAGCGCCGCCAACATGCGCGCGCTCGGATATCTCGGAGAAGGAAAATGACGAGGGAACACGCCGGCAGGATCGCGTTCGTCACCGGTTCGGGCCGGGGCCTCGGCCGGCTGATGGCGGAAAAGATCGCAAGACGCGGTGCCGACATCGTCCTCCACGACCTCGATTTCACCGCGCCGGCCAAATATGGCGAGGCGAAGGATCTGGGCGAGGTCGAGGCGCAATTCGCCGAATTCGGCGTCCGCACCACCCATGTCACCGGCAATATCGGCGATGCGAAGGCCGTCGCCGCCATGCGCGCCCATATCGAGGAAACCCTCGGCCCGGTCGACATCCTCGTCAATTGTGCCGGCGGCGATATCGGTGCCGCCGGCGGCAAGCCCGTGCCCAACAACGCCCTCGATATCCCGCTCGAGGACGTTCAGGCGCTGGTCAACAACAACCTCGTCGGCACCATTACTGTCTGCAAGGAATTCATCATACCCATGCGCGAGCGCGGCAGCGGTACTGTCGTCAATATCGGCTCGGTCGCCGGCCACCTTGGCGTCTCGGACGGTGCCATCTACGCTATCCTCAAGGCCGCCGTCGCTCACTACACCCGCTGCCTCGCGAGGGAACTCACGGAACATGGTGTGCGGGTCAACTGCGTCGCACCCGGACCGGCCAAGACCGCACGTTTCGAAGCAACCCGCGAGGTCGACCCCAGGCGCATGGATTCAAGTGGAAAATCCTTCGACCGCTACGCCGAACCCGAGGAAATCGCCGATGCCGTCGCCTTCCTCACCGGCAGGGACAGCAAGTTCATCAACGGTCAGATCCTCTGCGTCGATGGCGGTCTCATCTGCTGGCCGAGCTGAAACACCGGCGAACGGCCGGTTCTCTCTCAGTGGGCATCCACCGGCACGAGGCCGTTCTGGCGAATGGCGATGAAGGCGAGCTCGCGACTGTCGGCGAGAGCCAGGGGCTGCCCTTCCGTATCGAAGATCGCGTAATAGACGTCTTCTTCATTGTCGATCGGAATGACATAGGCCTGACCGGCGGTCATCGAAGGAAGATCATGATCGGGGATAAGGCCGAGATCCTGGGGCGACAGCACGATCGCTTCTCCGTTCGCTTGTTCCTCCCATCGGCCTTCCGGCCGACGGATCTCCGCGAATCTATGCGGAAAAACTTAAAATACAGTTAGAGCGGATCCCGATCACATGCG
>JAGREZ010000456.1:1173-12559 GCA_020446285.1 Geminicoccaceae bacterium | reverse complement strand
TCAGTTTTGCGGTGGTGCTTTCGTACGGGACGGGAGAGTTCACGGTCGGGGTGGTGGGGTTGGACCGGGGTGTTGGAGGGGAGAGAGAATCAGAAGGGGAGGTGGAGGTGGGTCAGGGGGGGCATGATTCCGCTCTTGGCGCCCAGCATGAGCGCAATCTGCGCAAGCGCGATGCCAGCAGCCACATTCGACCACATGAACCATCTCCCGTCATTCCTCTGAACACAGGATCGCAGACGGGGGTTAACAGCGTGTTGACAGAATGCAGATAGCCGCGACGGCTTGTCTTGCTGCCGCGTGCGTCACCATCCACACCATCAAAGCCGCAGTCTGGCTCGCTTCAAGGAAGGCAAGGCTCTTGAATATGGGTCACTTCGAGGTTATGTATATCCCTGTTGGATATGCCATGCGTGAGGAAGAAACATGAGCAGTTCGACCGTTTTTACCAGCAATCGCAGTCAAGCGGTCCGGTTGCCCAAGGCCGTGGCATTTCCGGAGAATGTGCATCAGGTGGATATTCTCAAGATTGGCCGAAGTCGGGTCATCGTACCGAAGGGCAAGAGGTGGGATGATCTTTTTCTGGGTGGGCCGCGCGTCAGCGAGGAGTTCATGGGCGAACGGGATCAGCCGGCTTTGGAAGAGCGCGAAAGCTTTTGATGCTTGCCTTCATGCTCGACACGAATATCTGCATTCATGTGATGAAGACCTATCCGGCTTCCGTTCGCGAGAAGTTCAACGAATCGGCGGAACAGCTTTGCATATCGAGCGTTACGCTCGGTGAATTGCACTATGGGGCGGAGAAGTCGGCCCGTCGCGTCGAGAATCTGACCGCGATCGAACAGTTCGCAGCTCGGTTGGAAGTGCTGCCATTCGGGGAAAAGGCGGCGGCTCACTACGGCCAGCTCCGGGCCGAACTGGAACGAGCCGGAACACCATGTGGCCCGCATGACATGCAGATCGGCGCGCATGCCCGCAGCGAGGGGCTGATCGTCGTGACGAACAACATGCGCGAATTCGCCCGAATGCCGGGACTACGCGTGGAAAACTGGCTTTGACCAGAACTTTTCTCGTGAAGATCGGGCGACTCCGAACGAACCGGAAGCTGTGCCCTATTCGAGGAAGCCTGTGACTCTCGGCAGCCAGAGCGCGATCTCGGGGAAGGCCATGACCAGACCCACGGTGGAAAGCTGCAGGATCACGAAGGGAATGATCCCGCGATAGATCTCCACCATCTTCACCTCCGGCGGCACCACGCCCTTCATGTAGAACAGCGAGAAGCCGAAGGGCGGTGTGAGAAAGCTTGTCTGCAGGTTCACCGCGATGAGGATCGTCACCCAGGGCATGAAGGCGAAGGGCGGTGTCACATGGTCGCCGAAATTGAGCGCCTTGATGATCGGATAGAAGATCGGAATGACGATCAGGCTGATCTCGATGAAATCGAAGAAGAAGCCGAGGAAGAACACCAGCACCATCAGGAAGATGAGGATTTCCCAGCCCGTATCGAGACCGGCGGCGAGCAGGATCTCCTTGACGATCGCATCGCCACCGAGATAGCGGAAGACGACGGAGAAGACCGTGGCACCCAGGATGATGAAGAAGACGAGGGCATTGGTCGTGCCCGCGCTCTCGATCACGCCCTTGAGCATCGTCATGTTGAGCGAGCGGTTGAGGGCGGCGAGCAGCAGCGCGCCGGCACAGCCCACGCCGGAAGCCTCGGTCGGCGTGGCCAGTCCGAGAAAGATCGAGCCGAGCACGGCGAAGATGAGAAATGCCGGCGGCACGATGCTTTTCAGCACCAGCAGCATGAGCTCGCCGCGCGTCTCGGGGCCGAGATCGTCGGGTAGCGGCGGTGCCGCACTCGGCCGGATATGGGCGAAGACCCAGATATAGACGAGATAGAGGATGGAGAGCAGCAGGCCGGGAAAGACCGCCGCGGCGAAGAGCGTGCCGATGGGCACCTGCACGAGATCGCCGAGAATCACCAGCATGATCGAGGGCGGGATCAGGATGCCGAGCGTTCCCGAGGCGGCGATCGTTCCGGTTGCCAGTTCGTGGCTGTAATTGCGCTCGAGCATGGTGGGCAGCGCCATGAGCGTGAGCATGATCACAGACGCGCCGACAATGCCGGTGGTGGCGGCCATGATCGTACCCAGCAGTGCTACCGACATGGCGAGCCCGCCCGGAACGCGGCGAAGGAGGATCTGCAGCGTCTTGAGCAGATCCTCGGCGATGCGACTTCGTTCCAGCACGACGCCCATGAAGATGAACATCGGTATCGCCATCAGCACCTGACTGATGACCGCCGAGCCGTAGATCCTTGAGGGAATGGTTGCAAAGCGGGCGAGGCGGAACTCGTCGAGGCCGATGCCGATGAAGCCGAAGACGACACCGATGCCGCCGAGGGTGAGGGCCACCGGAAAGCCCATGAACATGCCGAGGATCAGCGCGAAGAACATGACCACCGCGAGATGGTCGACGATCCACTCGATGCTCATATCTCGACCCCTTCCATCTCGCCATGGCTGGAGTGCATTTCCGGCGGTCCGAAGAGATCGATGATCTTGCGCGCCATCAGCGAGATTGTGGCGAGCAGCACGGTGAAGAGGCCGAAGGCCATGACGAACTTGATGACATAGCGCGCCGGCAGGCCGTTGGGCGCGTCGGAGGCTTCGCCATAGCCCCATGACGTCCAGAAATATTCAAGGCAGTAGGGAAAGACGACGAGACCGTAGGGCAGGGCGAAGATGATGCAGCCGATCAGGTCGATCCAGTCCTTGCGGCGCTGCGCCAGATGGCCGGTGAAGACGTCGATGCGCACATGCGTGTTCTTCACGATGCCATAGGCGACCCAGGTCAGGAACAGGGTCGAGGTGACATGCCACTCCAGTTCCTGAAGCCGCGTCGAGGTGAAATAGGGGGCCTGATAGCCGAACTTTCGCGTGAAGACGTCGAAGCAGATGATGGCCACGGCAACGAGAAAGAGCCAGCCCGTGACCCTTGTCAGCCGATAGAGAAAGCCATCCACCCCATTGGAAAATGCGAGCAGGCGCTGCATCGGCTCCCCCCCTGTCCCTGATGGCTGGTGGTTATGTGTCTTGTGCGGAAAATCCGGGGAAGACGGCCGGGACGGTCGAACGGGCCGCCCCGGCGTTTCCCCGGCTCGTGGTCGGGATTACTTCAGGTAACCCATGTCACCCCAGCGCTCGTAATCGGCGCGGAACGCGGAGAGCGAATCCCAGATCTTTGCGAACATCTCGCTGTTCGCCTTTTCTTCCTCGACCACCTCGAGCCATGCGGTCCGCATGGCTTCCAGAATTTCCGGTGACCACATGTGGAATTCGACGCCGTGGCCCTCGAGTTCCTTGAGCGCCGGCCCCTGCAACGCCTCGCCATTGGCAAACTGCCAGAGCTGGGTCGCCTCGCAGGCATGTTCCATGATGGCCTTCTGGGTGTCGTCCATCCCGTTCCAGATATCCATCGAGATGAGCAGGTCGTTCATGGTCGACTGCTGATGCCAGCCGGGCATGTAGTAATGCTTGGCGATCTGGTAGAAGCCGTAGGTCAGGTCCATGACCGGCATGGAGAACTCGGTGGCGTCGATGGTACCGAGCTGCAGCGCCTGAAAGATCTCGCCGCCGCCGATGAGCTGGGTGGACACACCGAGCTTCTCCATGACCTTCGCGCCGAGACCGTAAAAGCGCATCTTGAGACCCTGCAGGTCCTCCAGATTTTCGATCGGATTGCGGAACCAGCCCGATCCCTCGGGCGGGATGATGCCACAGGGGATCGAATGGACATTGTACTTGCCATACAGTTCGTCCCAGAGCTCCCGTCCGCCGCCGAACTTCATCCAGGCGAGATATTCGCCCGCGGACGGTCCGAACGGCACCGCGCCGACCACGGCGAACGCGACATCCTTGCCGGTCCAGTAACCGGGCGAGGTCCAGGCGGCATCGAGCGAACCGTTGCCGACCGCATCGAGCGATTCGAGGTTCGGCACGAAGGAATTCGGCTCGTGAAACTCCATCTCGATGGAGCCGCCGGCAATGGCGTTCACCACCTCGACCAGATGCAGTTCGGTCGGCCCGAGAAGCCCGACATTCGAAGCGTAGCCTCCCTGCATCTCGATCCTGATCGTATCGGCCGAGGCGCTTTGCGCCGCCGATACGCCAACGATTGCCACGGCGCCGAGAAGCGCGCCTGCGAGATCGTAACGAGCCATCATTCGTGGCCTCCCTTGTTGGCTTTCCGGGACGTCCGCCGTGCAACATTGTGTCAGAGAGTTGCATCGGCAACCATGCCCGTGGGTCAGGGAATTACCCGTCAGCGTGATGCTGTCAACCCGTCAGTCACCCGTATCATCCGAGCGTACCACCCGACCGTATTCCGGGCGCGCCTTCAAATCGTTGCAACGGCGTCGCATTCGGCCCTGGCCAGACGATCGACGATACGACGCATCATGACCGCCCCCTTGTCGACCGCGATCCGCAGCGGCCGGCCGTCCGGAACGCGCTCCTCCTCCGCCCGGATGGCCTCGAGAATCTCCTTGTCCTCGTTGAAGGCCATGCGAAGCTGGTCCTTGAGCACCTCATTGTCCTTCGGATCGGCGGCCCTGAAGTTCTTCACCACGAGCCAGTGATCGACCGCGCGGTCATGATCAACGGGTGTCAGAAAGTGACATGCGAACATCCAGACGCAATCGTCACGCCGCCCCTCGGGCGCGCCGGTACCTGTCGCGGCACCGCCGAAATCGATCACCGACGTACTCGGTGCGTCGAAGATATAGATCTGCCAGCGATCGATATTGCCCTCGAACCGGCCGAGCTTGCGAAACAGGGGAATGGGCTCGGCGTCGATGGTCCATCGCGTCGTCGTCACCCGCCTGTCGGCGATCTCCACCTCGATTGGCACATCCTCATGCGCGCTGTTGCCGAGCGTCGACTGATGGACGAACGCGACATGCGCCGGATCGCACAGATTTTCCGCGAGCGCCAGACAGGTCGCGCGCACATGCAGCGCCTCGCCATGCACGACCTCCCATGCGGGATCGTGATATTGCGCGAGATCGAAGACCAGCGCCGGATCGGCCAGCTTCGGGTCGCCGGGCCAGATCCAGACCAGTCCCATATGGTCGCGGACGGGATAGCTCCGCACGCGTGCGGTGTCGGGTATCGTTTCCTGGCCCGGAATGCGCCGGCACAGACCGTCGCCGCCGAAGGTCATGCCGTGATAGCCGCATTCGATCGCATCGCCCTTGCGACGCCCCATCGACAGCGGAAGAAACCTGTGCGGACAGCGATCCTCGAGCGCCACCGGCTCGCCTGCGGCCGTCCGGTAGAGCACGACCGGCTCGCCCATGATCCGCCGCGCCACGAGCGCCTCGCCGATCTCCCCTGACCAGGCGATGGCATACCAGTTGTTCCGAACATAGGTCATCAGTCTCTCCCGCCACCGGCATGAACAAAGCCTATCGCATGCGCCTGCATCTGTCTCGTTTGTGTGAAACAACCCAAAGTTGAAATAAGATCTGGAATGCGGGGCTCCCCTCGGCTATCCTGAAATGCGTTCGTCCATTCTTCCGGTGGGGTGACAGGCATGCAGGGTGGCCGGGGCGCATTGCAGCGGGTAATCGAGCGTCTGCTCGACGGCCTTGCCGAACGGGAAATCGGCCTCGTGGTCCTGCGCGATCGCAGGGCCTTCGAGGTGGCCTGCGAGCGGTTTCGCGCGGTTCCGGTGTTTCCGCCCGCCTGTTCGCCGATGCGCGGAGGCGCGAGCCGCTTCTGGCTCAGGATGGAAAATGCGAGGGGCCAGGGGGTCGCCACCATATCGGTGACCGCCATCGAGAGCGATGACCTGTTCGTCGATATCCGCAGCGGCACACTCTGGCTGGAGGGCGGCTTTGCGGATTATTGCGGGCTCATGGCGATCGAGGCCACACCACCGTCACGACTCGTCGGCGGACGGCTGAGCCTCGTCGGAATCCACTTTGCACAAGGAACGGGTATGGATGAGGATGTCGTCTGGAACATCAGCCGCCTGTCGCAGGCCCTTGCCTTCAGGCAACAGGACAGCGATTTTGCCGTCATGCTGCCCGATGCCACCATCGATGCCGCCAATCTCGCGGTGCTGCAGGCCACGTTCGAACGCAGCGATCCCTGTATCGACGGCTGGATGCCGCTTGCCGACCGGACCGTCACGGCACCGCTGCTGCACACGAGGCAGGACGAATTCATGGCCTGGGCACAGGAGATGCTGGCCTCGGAGGCGGAAGACGAGGCCATTGCGGGGCCGGCGGATGTCGTCGAGATGGCCTGAACCCGCGCCCGCCCGCCTGCATGACGGGCGGGACGGTTGATGGATGTCAGGCCGGGGCGAAAGCCACGTCGCCGGCCTCGGCAATGACGGCGATCTCGGTGGCATGACTGCCATCGTCCGCATGCGGGATCAGCAACGCCTGATAGCCGAAGCGCTCGCCATGCACCGAGAGTTCGATCTCGAAAAAGATCGGGGCGCCGGCGAAGGCGGCATTCTCGAGATCGTCGATCAGGGAATCACCGAGGAAACAGGGGCCGGCACGGTTCATTTCCGGCGAGATGGCCGAGGCGAAGCCCTCGAGCGGACCGAGATCGATCGGCGCATCCTCGCGGGCGCGGCGAAGGTCGATCCAGTGGGCATCCGGTACGAGGAGGCGGAACTGCGGGGTATCGACAGCACAGCGCGGCGGCAGGCAGCCCTCGTCGCGACTGTCGTTCCAGAGGCGGAATGCCAGTGTGAGAGCAGGATGTGCGCCGATCAGCGCCGGAATCGGCAGAATCTTCTTTCTCAGCCAGTACATGCGACGTTCCTCTACTTGAGGCCCTCGGCCTGTTTTGCGGCGGGGAATGGCATGGCGGGCCATTCCCTTCACCTCGTTCCCCGATGTCTGCGGAATACCGCCGTTGAACTTCCTGTTCCTGGCGGCCCGACTTGATCCCTTGACATCGTTCGATGGACGGATCTTCGCCGACTGCGGTAAATTCCGGGTAAAGCCGGCGAGATTTTCCCGTGCGGTCGAGACATACCGCGTGATGCCTTCAGGCGGTTACATGCAGGCCGTTACACGGTCATGCACCGCCGCCCTTCAGCGAAGGCCGTCCTTGCCCTCGATATCCTCGGCCCTAAGGCCGCCCATGCGCGCATGGATCCGGCCGCCCGTCGTCATCGCCAGCACGAACACGATCTCGTCGGCGCGCGGGGCTTCGGGAATGCCGAATTCGATGGCCGAGAAATGCGAGCGGACATAGGCGGCGTTGATGTGGTGCAGGGGAACGTCGAGGCGCGTGCCCATGGCGCCGAGCTTGACCGCGGAGGGAACGATCGCCTTGGCCTCGCCGAGCACCTCGCGCATGCCGTAGCCGCCCGGAACATGCCAGAGTGCGGCATGTTCGAGCTCGCCGGCGGTGCCGACGATGGCCCCCTTGCCGTAGGATTCGATACGGCCGGGATCGCCGCCGAGCGCATCGACGAGGCGTCTGGATACGGCAAGGCCGATCTCCTTGAGCGCGTCCATCATCGGCGTGATGTCCTCGACATGGCGGCCGGCATAGGGATTGTGCACGACGGCACCGATAGCGCCGCGAAGAAGCGGTCTCGTGGCGACGGGGCCGCCTTCGTGATGGATCTCCTCGATGGCGAGACCGGTCATGCGAAGCTGGACAAGGCTCAAGGTTCGTTCCTCCCGTGGGTGGTCATGGCGACCGATGCGGTTTCATGCGACAGGTCTTGTCGCGTTTCGTCGCCCGGGACAAGATGACACGGGCGGTTCGAAGAGCAAGGGAACGGTGGCGGATGATACGGGATGCAGGACGTTACGCGCGGCCGTCGACCCTCGACGATGCGCTCGGCCTTCTCGGTGAGGGCGGCTGGCGACCCGTCGCTGGTGCGACCGACATCTATCCGGCACATGTGACGGGTCTGCCCGGCGGTGGCTGGCTGGATCTTTCGGGGCTGCGGGATCTCGCCGGCATCCGGGTGGAGGATGAGGGGATCCGGATCGGCGCGCTCGCGACCTGGAGCGATCTCGCCGGTGCCGGACTGCCGCCGGCCTATCGCGCATTGACGCAGGCGGCGGGACAGATCGGCGGCCGGCAGATCCAGAACACGGCGACCGTGTGCGGCAATGTCGTCAATGCCTCGCCCGCCGCCGACGGCGCGCCGCCGCTGCTCGTCCATGATGCGGAGGTCGAACTGCGATCCGTTTCCGCACGGCGGCGAATGCCACTCGCGGATTTCCTCATCGGCAACCGGCGGACAGTGCTTCGTCCGGGCGAACTCGTCACATCCCTCATCCTGCCGGCAGCGGCTGCCGCAAGTCGCAGTCTCTTCCTGAAGCTCGGCGCGCGGAGCCATCTCGTCATCTCGATCAGCATGGTCGCATTGCGCATGGAGGCCGATCCCGGCGACGGGTCGTGCGGCCGGTGTGCGATCGCCGTCGGCGCCTGCGCGCCCACGGCCCGGCGTCTCCCGGCGCTCGAAGAACGATTGACGTCGCTTCGGCGCGCAGAAGTCGATGACTTTCGCGTCGCACCCGGCGATCTCGACGGGCTGGCCCCCATCGACGATATCCGTGCAACCGCCGCCTATCGCCTCGAAGCCACCGCACGGCTGATCGAACGCGGGCTCGCCCGGCTCGCGGCGGAGACCGCATCATGAAGATCGCCTGCACCGTCAACGGACGACCGGTCGTCGTCGATACACCGCCGATGGCACGTCTCGCCCATGTCCTGCGTGACCGGCTGGGTCTGGAAGGCACCAAGATCGGCTGTGATGCCGGCGATTGCGGCGCCTGCACGATTCTTGTGGACGGACGGCAGGTGTGCGCGTGCCTCGTCCCGGCGGCAAGAATCGAGGGCTGCCGGATCGTCACGGTCGAGGGATTGCGGGAGCTTGCCTGCGGCGATGCCCTGCAGGCCGCCTTTCTCGATACCGGTGCCGCGCAATGCGGGATCTGCACCCCCGGCATGCTGATGGCGGCGGCCGATCTTCTGGAGCGGAGCCCGAGCGTCGATGACGAGGACATCGAGACCGCACTCGGCGGCGTGCTCTGCCGCTGTACCGGCTACCGGAAGATCGTCGAAGCGGTCAGGCTGGCGGCGGCAGGCCCGGTTCCGCGGGACAGGGCCAGCGAAGCGGCGGATCCGGTGGGCGCGCGGCAGGTCCGGCTGGACGGGCCGGACAAGATCGCCGGCCGGGCGCGCTATGGCGCCGATGGCTGGCCCGATGACTGCCTGCATCTGCGCCTCGTCCGCTCGCCCTACCATGCCGCGCGTTTCGTTGCGGGCGATATCGATGCCTGGCTGCGTGACCGGCCGGGCATCGTGTGTGTCCTGACGGCACGCGACATTCCCGGACGCAATTCGTTCGGCATCTATCCCGATATCAAGGATCAGCCCGTGCTGGCGGAAGAACGCACGAGACACAAGGGCGAACCCGTCGCCGCCATCGTCGGCGAACCGGCGGCGCTGGCGGCTCTCGATCTTGCCGATTTTCCGCTCGCATGGAGCGAGGAAGCCGCGGAACTCGGTCTCGACTGCATGCGGCGCAAGGGACGCCCGGCACTTCATGCCGCCATCGCCGACAATGTTCTCGCGCGCGGGA
Organism: Geminicoccaceae bacterium; assembly: GCA_020446285.1. GTDB lineage: Bacteria > Pseudomonadota > Alphaproteobacteria > Geminicoccales > Geminicoccaceae > JAGREO01. The sequence goes on along the minus strand of JAGREZ010000456.1, from coordinate 2,923 downwards.
AGCTGAGAACGGGCGATGTCGAGGCGGAGCTTGCACGGGCGGCGGTGCGCGCGGATGTGGACGTCGATACCTCGTTCGTGGAACATGCCTATATCGAGCCGGAGGCGGGTTATGCACAGCGCGTCGGCGAGCGGATCGAGGTGATCGCGACGACCCAGGCGCCATATATGGATCAGGCGGAAGTGGCCGCGGTCCTGGGCGTGGGCGTTGATCAGGTGCGCATCGTGCCGAGTGCATGCGGCGGCGGTTTCGGCAGCAAGATCGATGTCTCGTTGCAACCCGTCATCGCGGTCGCCGCCTGGAAGACCGGCAGGCCGGTGGGCTGTGTCTATCATCGCCCGGAAAGCATGGCGGCGACGACCAAGCGCCATCCGGCACGGATCGTCGCCAGCGCTGGCGCGGATCGGGACGGCCGCTTGCTGGCCATGCGCTTTCATGGCGATTTCGATACCGGCGCCTATGCGTCCTGGGGACCGACCGTGGCGACGCGGGTGCCCGTTCACGCGAGCGGTCCCTACAGGCTCGCCGCCGCCCATTGCACCAGCGCCGCCATTCACACCAACGGCCCGCCATCCGGCGCGTTCCGCGGCTTCGGCGTACCGCAGGCGGCGATCGCGCATGAGGCGCTGATGGACCGTCTCGCCGACGGGCTCGGCATCGACCGCCTGCGCTTTCGCCTGAAGAATGTCCTGCGCAACGGTGACCGGACGCCGAGCGGCCAGCTGCTCGAAAAGGGGGCGGAACTCGCCGCCTGCCTCGAACGGCTGGAACCGGTCTGGCAGGCGGAGCGGGCAGGGCTCGTGCGCGCGCAAGGCGATGTTCGTCGCGGCCTCGGCATTGCCTGCATGTGGTACGGCATCGGCAACACATCGCTCTCCAATCCGTCGGCGATGGAGGTCGGGCTCGGCGCGGATGGTCGTCTGACTCTCTATAACGGTGCCGTCGATATCGGCCAGGGCAGCGCCACCATCATGGTGCAGCTCTGTGCTGGCGCCGCCGGCCTGCCGGTTTCCGCCTTCGATCAGGTGTTCGGCGATACCGACCTGACCCTTGATGCCGGCAAGACTTCGGCATCGCGGCAGACCTTCGTTTCCGGCAATGCGGCACGGCTCGCCGGGCTCGACCTGCGCGCCCAGATCCTGCGCCTCGCGAATGCCGGCGATGAGGCATCGCTGGCGCTGGAGGCGGCAACGATCGTGGTCACGGAGGGTGAACGACGGACGATCATCGATCTTCGTCGCCTGGCAGCCGATGCGCGCGGCGATGTGCTCCGTGGCCGGGGGTTCTGGGATCCGCCGACCGAACCGCTCGATGCGGACGGGCAGGGCGTTCCCTATGCCGCCTACGGCTTCGCAGCACAGATGGCGCGTGTCGCCGTCGACCGGGCGCTCGGCACGGTGCGCATCGAACGGATGTGGGCAGCCCACGATGTTGGCCGCGCGGTCAATCCGACCCTGTGCGAGGGGCAGATCGAGGGGGGCATCGCCCAGGGGCTCGGACTGGCACTGATGGAGGAATATCTGCCGGGGCGGAACGAGAACCTGCATGATTACCTGATCCCGACCATCGGCGACATGCCCCCGGTCGAGATTTTCCTCATCGAAAATGGTGACCCGCTCGGCCCGTATGGTGCCAAGGGTCTGGGCGAACCGGCACTCGCGGCAACCGCACCCGCCATCTTCTCCGCCATCGACGACGCCGTCGGCGTCAGGCCGAAGCATGTCCCGCTGACACCGGACCGGTTGCTGGC